>JBPCSR010000070.1:0-13406 GCA_051006935.1 Gaiellales bacterium | reverse complement strand
TCCGGGCGCGGGCGCCGGCCCGCGCGGCGACGATCGCCGCGGCCTCGCGCTCGGCGCCACGCCGGCGGCGCGCGGCGACGCCCGCGTCACCGAGCTCGCCCCGCACGGCCTCGACGGCCTGCCACAGCTCGCCGACGCCGCGCCCCTCGGGCACCGACAGCTCGACGACGCGCGGCGCGGTGTCGGGGTCGATGCCGAGCGCAAGGCGCAGCTCGGAGCGGAACGCATCGACGCCGGGGAGATCGCACTTCGTCATCGCCACGACGTCGGGGATCTCCATGACGCCGGCCTTGATCGCCTGCACCGAGTCGCCGCTGCCGGGCTGCAGCGCGAGCACCACGACGTCGGCCATGTCGGCGATGCGGATGTCGGACTGGCCCGCACCGACGGTCTCGATCAGCACCACGTCGAAGCCGGCCGCGCGCAGCACCGCCGACGCGAGCGCCGTGGCCTCGGCGACGCCGCCGAGGCGGCCGCGGCTGCCCATCGAGCGGAAGAACACGCCGTCGTCGGTGTCGTGCTCCACGAGGCGCACGCGGTCGCCGAGCACGGCGCCCTGCGTGAAGGGACTCGAGGGATCGACGGCGACCACGCCGACCGTGCGCCCCGCCCGCCGGATCTCGCCGACGAGCGCGCCGACCAGCGTCGACTTGCCGACGCCCGGCGGCCCCGTGATGCCGACCACGGCGGCACCACCCGCGTGCGGCCACAGCGCGGCGATCAGCTCGGCGGCGCCGGTGTCCTCGTCCTCGACGAGCGAGATCGCGCGCGCGATCGCACGGCGGTCGCCGGCGCGCACGAGCTCGGCGAGCTGCGCGGGCTCTCGGGGCAGGGCGGCCATGGCAATACGGTAGCGATGCGGGCTGGCCGCGCCGTGCGCCACCGCGCCTCTACGCTTCACCCGTGGCCCGCGATCTCCCGCTGTTCCCGCTCGAACTCGTCCTCGTCCCCGGCGAGCCGCTGCCGCTGCACATCTTCGAGCCGCGCTACCAGGAGCTGCTCGACCGCTGCGTCGACGGCGACGAGCCGTTCGTGCTCGTCCTGCAGGACGAGGAGGGCATGCGCGACGTGGCCTGCACCGCGGAGATCACCGACGTCCTCGAGCGC
Organism: Gaiellales bacterium; assembly: GCA_051006935.1. Lineage (GTDB taxonomy): Bacteria > Actinomycetota > Thermoleophilia > Gaiellales > F1-60-MAGs149 > F1-60-MAGs149. Next base: position 12,299 of record JBPCSR010000070.1, on the reverse strand, counting down.
TTCCCTGACGGCCGGGCGAACATCATCACGATGGGCCGCGAGGTCGTGCGGATCGAGCGCGTCCACGACGAGCACGCCTATCGCTCCGCGATCGTCGACGGGCTGGAGGACGACCCCGCGGAGGCGCCGGAGGCGGCGCAGGCCGCGGCGCTCGCCGCGTTCGCCGGCCTCGTCGACGAGCTGCCGGATGCCGCCCCCGAGCTGCCCGACCCGGGCCCCGGGCTGTCCTACGCCCTGATCGCGCGCATCGACCTCGGCCTCGACGTCAAGCAGGCGCTGCTCGAGGACCGCGACGAGGAGCGCCGGCTCGCGTCCGTCACCGAGCTCCTCCGCGAGATCCACCGCGGCCTCATCCTCACGCGCGAGACGCAGGAGCGGGCGCGCCGCAACGGCCGCGTGCGCACGCCGGAGGAGCTGGCGGCCGAGCTCGGCCTGGAGTAGCCGCTACTTGAGGAAGTCGGGGACGTCCACGTCGCCGGCCGCATCGGCCGTCGCGGGGACGTTGAACTCCGGGATCATCGACGCGCCGCCCGTCATCGAGGCCTCCATCGGGCGGGAGCCCGCGGGACGGTCGAAGCCGGTGGCGATGACGGTGACCCACACCTGGTCGCCGAGGTTCTCGTCGACGGTGGCGCCGAAGATGACGTTGCACGACTCGTCGGCCGCATCGCGGACGATCTCGGCGATCTCCATCGCGTCGTGGAGCGAGAGGTCGGGGCCGCCCGAGACGCTCAGCAGGATGCCCGTGGCGCCCTTGATCTGATGGCCGACCAGCGGCGACTCGACGGCGCGGGTCGCGGCCTCGCGAGCGCGGTTCGTGCCGCTCGCCATGCCGATGCCCATCAGCGCGGTGCCGGCGTCGCGCATGACCGTGCGCACGTCGGCGAAGTCGAGGTTGATCAGGCCCGGCGTCGTGATCAGGTCGCAGACGCCCTGGACGCCCTGGCGCAGCACGTCGTCGGCGACGTGGAACGCGTCGACCATCGTGACGCTGCGGTCGAGGACCTGCAGCAGGCGGTCGTTCGGGATCGAGATCAGCGTGTCGACGTTGGCCTGGAGCGCCTCCATGCCGGCGTCGGCCTGGGCGCGGCGCTGCGCGCCCTCGAAGCGGAACGGCGTGGTCACGATGCCGATCGTCAGCGCGCCCAGCTCGCGGGCGATGCGCGCCACGACGGGCGCGGCGCCGGTGCCGGTGCCGCCGCCCTCGCCGGCGGCGATGAAGACCAGGTCGGAGCCGCGGAGCGCCTCGCGGATCTGCTCGTCGGACTCCTCGGCGGCCTCGCGGCCGATCTCGGGGCGCGCGCCGGCGCCGAGGCCCTTCGTCAGCTCGTCGCCGATGTGGATGCGCTTGGGCGCCTCCGAGGCCTGCAGCTGCTGGGCGTCGGTGTTGATCGCGATGAACTCGACGTCGCGGATGCCGGCCTCGATCATGCGGTCGACGGCGTTGACGCCGGCGCCGCCGACGCCGACGACGCGGATCACGGCGAGGTAGGCGTGGGCCGACAGGTCGCGCGCCACGGGCGAGCCCTTGATGTCGCCGCGCGCGAACGCGGCCGCGGGACGCGGGGCCTCCTGCACGGGCTCGTCGACGGGATCGGGCACGGACTGGATGTGCGGAGCGGCGGGCGCGGCGGGCGCCGCAGCGGCGACCGGGGGCGCCGGCGGCGTGGGCGGCTCCATCATCTGCGTGTTCTCGAGCGGCTCCTCGCGCGGCGGCGCGGGCGCGTCACCCGTCTTGGCGGCGTCGGTCGCGCGGAACAGGTCCGCGAGCGGTCCGTCATGCATGCTGGCACGCTTATTCGACACGGCTGAGCACCTCCTCGGCCAGGGCGCGATAGGCATTGGCGCCTGCGCCGTCTGGCTGATAGGTAAGCACGCTGCCCCCCTGGACAGGCGCCTCGGCGAGCTTCACGGACTTCTTGATACGCGTCTCGAACACGAGGTCGTGGAAGTTCGCCTGCAGGAGGTCGAGCGCCTCGCGGCCGTGGACCGTGCGGCCCTCGACCATCGTCGGCAGGATGCCCTCGATGTGCACGACCGGGTTGAGGTGCTCCCGGATCATCTGCAGCGTCGACTCGAGCTGCACGAGGCCGCGCAGCGACAGGTACTCGAGCTGGACCGGCACGATCACGCCGGTCGAGGTCGTGAACGCGTTGATCGTGAGCAGGCCGAGCGACGGCGGCGTGTCGATCAGGATGAAGTCGTACTGGTCCTTGACCTCGGACAGCGCCTTCTCGAGCGAGCGCTCGCGGCCGATCTGCGACGAGAGCGCGAGCTCCGCGCCGGCCAGGTCGATCGAGGCGGCGGCGACGTCGACCTCGCGGTGGTGGAGCACCTCGCTGATCGGCAGGCGGTGCACGAGCACGTCGAACATCGACTTCTCGAGGTGCTCGGGGTCGATGCCGAAGCTCATCGTGAGGTTCGACTGGGGATCGAGGTCGACGACCAGCACCCGCAGACCGCGCTCCTTGAGCGCCGCGGCGAGGTTGACGGTCGACGTCGTCTTCGCGACGCCGCCCTTCTGGTTGGCCATCGAGATGATGCGTGTGCCCCCATTCGCGCCCGGTGCGACGCTCAGGCGCATCGGCGCCGTCTCATACGGCAGCGCAGGGGCTGTGGCGGTGGGAGTCATGCAGCCGTCTTTCTCACTCGGCCGCGGTTCTCCTTCCCCGTTATGTAACGGATTCCGCGCCCCCTGTGACATGCGATGCTTGCGCCATGGCCTTCGAGACCGCGATTCGGCGGGATGCGGCGCCGCAGGGCGATGATCTCGTGCTCCTGTTCGCGGGCGACGCGCTGGTGCTCGCCGCCGGCGCAGACGCGCTGCCGCGGCGCGCGGCGCTGGCCGGCCTCGTGCCGGCGGAGACCGTGCACGTGGGCCGCCACGACGGCCATGCGGTGGAGACGGCGCAGATCGGCCGCGACGCCATGCTGCCCGAGGGGCACGTCTCGGAAGGCCTGCGCGGGCTCCACGGCCGCGTCGCGGACGGCGAATGGGCGGTCGCGGGCCGGGCCTTCCAGCTGGCGGAGTGGGATCGCACGCACCGCTTCTGCGGCGTCTGCGGCGCGCCGACCGCGCTGCGCGACGACGAGCGCGCCCGCGCCTGCACGGCGTGCGACTTCCGCGCCTACCCCCGGCACTCCCCCGCCGTGATCGTGCTGATCACGCGCGGCGCCGACGAAGTGCTGCTCGGGCGCTCCCCGCGCTTCCCGGCCGGCATGTACTCGACGCTCGCGGGCTTCGTCGATCCCGGCGAGAGCGCCGAGGAGGCCGTGCGCCGCGAGATCCGCGAGGAGGCGGGCATCGAGATCACCGAGCCGCGCTGGTTCGGCAGCCAGAGCTGGGCCTTCCCCCACTCGCTGATGCTCGGCTTCACGGCGGAATGGGCGAGCGGCGAGATCGAGGCGGACGCCGACGAGCTCGAGGACCTGCAGTGGTTCACACGCGACGACCTGCCGGTGCTGCCGCCGCCCGCGAGCATCGCGCGGCGCCTCCTGGACGCATGGCTGTGATGCACGTCGACCGCATCGCCGACGGGCTCTGGCGCTGGACCGCCCCGCATCCCGCGTGGAGCGACGACCCCGCGAACCCGTACGGCGGCTGGGACCGCGACGTGGCCTGCGTCTACCACGAGGCGCCGGACGGCATCGTGCTGATCGATCCGCTGGTGCCGGACGGCGATGACGCCGACCGCTTCTGGCGCCATCTCGACCAGGACGTCGAGCGCGTCGGCCTTCCGCCGACCGTCATCGTCACGACCGCCTGGCACGGCCGCAGCGCCGACGCCGTGCGCGCGCGCTACCCCGGCGCGCGCGTCCTCGGCGTGTCGGACGAGGCCTCGTGCACGCTCGACGCGCTGCTCGAAGACGGCCAGCTGCTGCCCGGCGGCTGCCGCGTGACGCTCACCGACGCGCCCGGCGAGGGGCGCATGGCGATTCTCCAATGCGCCTGCCACGGCCTCCTCTGGCTCGCCGACCTCGCGATCGACGACGGCTCGGGGGGCCTGCGCCGACCGCCGGCGAGCTGGTTCGACGACCCCGCCGCGCGCCGCTGGATCGAGCACGGACTGCCGCTCCTGATGCCGCACCTCCTCGAGTACCCGATCGAGCATCTCGTGCCGTCGCACGGGCCCGTCGTCAGCGTCGACGCCCGCGCGGCCCTGGAGCGCGCGCTCGACGTGCCGATGGCGTGAGCACGCCGCCGGATCGCATCTGCGCGTCGTGCGGGCGCGCGTTCGCATGGCGGAAGAAGTGGGCGCGCGACTGGGATCAGATGCGGTACTGCTCCGACGCCTGCCGCCGGCACGGCGTCGACGCGACCGACGAGGCGCTCGAGGCGGCGATCATCGAGCTCCTGGCCGGACGCCGCGGGGCGACGATCTGCCCGTCGGAGGCCGCGCGCGGCGTCGGCGGCGATGACTGGCGCCCGCTGATGGAGCCGGCGCGACGGGCGGCGCGTCGCCTCGTGGCACGCGACGCGCTCGAGATCACGCAGCGCGGCCGCGTCGTCGACCCGTCGACGGCGAAGGGCGCGATCCGCCTCCGCCTGCCCCGTTAGCATCCGCGCATGCCGGTGGACGACGGACTGATCGGGGGCATCCACGTCTCGCGCCTCGCCCGCCGTGAGGCCGCGGCGGACACGCCGCACGACCACGAGGCGTTCCAGGCCTCGACGCTCGACGCGCTGATGCGCGGCGAGCTGAAGGGCGACCTCACGATCGGCGAGCTCCTGCGCCACGGCGACCTCGGACTCGGCACGGTCAACCTGCTCGACGGCGAGCTGATCGTCGTCGACGGCGAGGCGCTCGTGGCGCGCGTCGACGGAACCGTCGAGCGGGTGCCGGACGACACGCGGACGCCGTTCGCGGTGGTCTGCCGCTTCGCCGCCGACGCCGAGGGGCCGATCGGCTCGACCGAGGGGTTCGACGCCGTCACCGACGTCGTCGACGCGCTGGCGCCGCCGGACGCGACCTGCCTGGCCGTGCGCATCGACGCGCGCATCGCCGGCGCGCGCCTGCGCAGCGTGCCGAAGCAGACGCAGCCGTCGCCCACGCTGGCCGACGCGGTCGCCGCGCAGGTCGAGTTCGACGTCGGCGCGGCCGACGCGACGATCGTCGGCTTCCGCTTCCCGCGCGACGCGGCGGGGCTCGAGCTGCCGGGGTGGCACCTCCACCTCGTGACGAAGGACCGCACCGCGGGCGGCCACCTGCTCAACGTGACCGTCGTGGAGGGAACGATCGCCGTCGAGCGCGAGACGGAGCTCGCCGTGGAGGTGCCGGCCGGCGTCGACCTGGGCAGCGCGGGCGCGGACGCGTCGCGCGACGCGGCGCTCGACGAGATGGAGCGCGGCCGCTAGGTCAGCTTGACCGGGCCGTCCCGGTCGATCGCGTACGTGTTCTCGACGCCGACGGCGCCGAGGCCTGGGAAGACGAGCTTCGGCTCGACGGCGATCACGTTGCCGAACGCGAGCGGCTCGGCGAAGCCCTGCGCGAGGAACGGCCGCTCGTTGATCTCGAGGCCGACGCCGTGCCCGACGAAGCGCACGCGGCCGGGCCCGTGCCCCATCCAGTGGTCGCCGAAGCCCGCCTCCGTCGCGAGCTCGAGGCCGCGCAGGTAGAGGTCCTCCGCCGGGACGCCGGGGCGCATGAGCTCCTCGAGCGCGGCGAGGATCGCCTCGCACACGGCGAGCGCCTCGGCCAGCTGCGGGTGCGGCGTGCCGCGGAAGAACGTCCGCGTGGCGTCGGCGAGGTAGCCCTCCCAGCCGCCGACGAGGTCGACGGTGACGGCGTCGCCGTCGCGCAGCTCCCACCCGCCCGGGCCCTTGCCGACGGCGGCGCTCGGTCCGGGCCCGCCGAGCGGCGTGTCGGCCCACGGCGCGACGGCGCCGTCGGGGCCGGCCAGCACGGCGCCGTAGAACATCTGCCCGTTGAGCCCGCGGAAGCGCAGCGGCCCCTGGTGCCCCGCGCGGCGCATGAGGTGCTCGATCTCGATCTGGATGGCACGGTCCGTCGGCTGCTCGGCCACGAGCGCGGGCGCGGCCGCGAAGGCGGCGGCGATCTGCTCGGCGGCGGTGCCGATCATCTGCAGCTCCCAGGTGCTCTTGACGGCGCGCACGCCCGCGAGCACCTCGGCGGCATCGACCAGCTCGGCGTCGGGCAGGAGGTCGCGATAGCGCAGGTAGCGCGCCGCCGGCAGCACGTCGAGCTCGAGCCCGATGCGCCTGGCGCCGAGCTCGGCGATCAGCGGCGGCAGGTCCTTGAAGGAGCGGAACGGCCGCACGTCCTCGATCGGCGACTCGGCCTGCACGCGCTCGAGGCTGCGCCGCACGAGCAGGATCGGATCGTCATCGGCGGGCACCAGCAGGTGCGCATCGGCCATCACCCCGGTCAGGTACACGAGGTCGCTCGCCTCGACGAGCACCGCGCAATCGATACCCGCCGTCCGCAGCGCCTGCTGAAACGCCACCACACGTCGCTCGATCTCAGCCGGCAGCAAAGCCATGCTCAAACGCTACCCGAGCGCCCCTTAACTGGACAAAGGGGTCTGGCCCCTTTGTCCAGTTAAGGGGCGCTCGACGTGCGAAACCACGACGCGCACGAACCTTGCGGGCACACCCGACGGCAGATGCACGCGAGCCCCTTCGCGACCCGTTTCAGCAGCGCATTCGCGCACGGTGCATCGTGCCCTCATGGCCCGACCGCTTCGCGATCAGAGCACGGACTGCTTTCACCACGTCATGGGTCGAGGATGTCGTGGTACCCCGATCTTCAACGATCCTGCGGACCGCGAACACTTCGCGTATCTGCTCCACGACGTTGCGGTGCGTTTCGAGTGGACCATCATCGATTGGGTGCTCATGCCGAACCATCACCACTTGCTCGTGGGTCTGAACGAACCCAACCTTGGAAAGGGCATGCATCGACTGCACTTCATGTTCGGACAGCGCTGGAACGAGAGGACTCCGTCGAAGGGACACGTGTACTTCCGTCGCTACAAGAACGTCGCACTGCGCCGGCAGGGCGCCGCTGGACGGGTCATGCGGTACATCGATCTGAACCCCGTCCGTGCTGGACTTTGTGCGCGCCCGGAGGATTGGGAATGGAGCGGGTACAACGCCAACACGGGACACCGAAATGCCCTGCCGTTCCACGACACCGACACTGCCGTTCGAGCCATGGTCACGGACGTTCGGGATCCGGAGGAAGCCAGACTCCTCTACGCCCGCTCGGTGCATGATCGCCTGGCGGTCGTTCGTCGCAAAGGCAGGCCCACGGACATTCGGCCGACACTCGCCGAAATCCTCATCCCAGGAGACGTCGACTCGATTCGCGAAGCCCGCGAGACGTGGTGGTACTCGCTCCACGAGATCGCGCGACATATCGGGTGCAGCCCCACGACCGTCCTCACTTGGCTCCACGCGCCGCCGACCATCCGGACGCCGAGAGCTCTGAGACGCTGGTCAGACGCATCCGCGACGGCGTCTTAACTGGACAAAGGGGCCAGACCCCTTTGTTCAGTTAGCGTTCGCGGGTGATCCTCGAGGGCGGAACTATCCACACGGGCGATCCGGCGCTGCCGCGGGTTCAGGCGCTGCCGATCGATGATCGGGGGCGCGTGACGCGCGGGGTCGAGGCGTGGGAGGGGGATGCGTCGGCCGTGTCGAACGAGCGCGTCGATCTTGGCGGGCGCACCGTCGTGCCCGGGTTCGTCGACGCGCACATCCACTTCCTGTCGTGGGCGCTCGACCGGGCGCGCGTCGACGTGCGCGACGCGCCGACCGGGGCCGCCGTACTCGAACACGTCGCGGCGCGGGCCGCGGACGAGCGCGCCACCGGCCTCGACGGGACGTGGCTGATCGGGTCCGGCTGGACCGAGCAGCACCTCGCGGAGTTCGGCGGACCCGCCGCGGAGAGCAACGGTCCCGCCGCGGACTCCACCGACCCCGCCGCGGCGCTCGAGGCCGCGACCGGCGGTCGGCCCGCCGCGCTGTGGTCCCGCGATCGCCACGCGCTGTGGCTCAACCGGGCGGCGCTCGAGCAGATCGGCGGAGAGGCCGTGCGGCGCGAGGACGCCGCGTGGGCGACCCCGCTGCCCGAGCCGACCCGTGCGGAACGCCAGCGCGCCGTGGTCGAGGGACAGCAGGCGGCGCACGCGCTCGGGCTGACGGGGATCCACGACTTCGAGCGCCGCCTCGGACGCCGCACCTGGCAGGAGCTGGACGTCCAGGAGCGCGTGACGCTGCGCGTGGCGAGCTCGATCCCGGCGGAGCACCTCGACGCGATCGACGCCGTCGAGGCCGTCGCCGGATTCGGCTCGGCGCACGTGCGCACCGGCCCGGTCAAGGCCTTCCTCGACGGCACGGTCGGCGCGCGCACCGCGCACATGCTGGAGCCGTACGACGACGGCGGCACGGGCATGGCGCTGCTCTCCACCGATCAGGCCGCCGAGGCGATCCGCCGCGCCGCCGGCCTTGGCCTGCCGATCGCGATGCACGCGATCGGAGACGCCGCGGTGCGCTCCGCGCTCGACGCGCTCGAGCGGACGCGCGCCGACTGGGAGGACCTCGCGCAGTCGCACGGGCTGCCGCCGCGCATCGAGCACGCCCAGCTCGTGCATCCCGACGACCTCGCGCGCTTCGCCGAGCTCGGCGTCGTCGCGTCGATGCAGCCCGTCCACGCCGGCGAGGACCGCGCCGCCGCCGAGGCCGCGTGGGGCGCGCGCTGCGCCGGCGCCTACGCCTGGCGGCCGCTGCTCGAGACGGGAGCGGCGCTCGTGTTCGGCACCGACGCGCCGATCAGCCCGATCGACCCGATCGCCACGCTCGCCGCCGCCGTCGGCGACCCCCTCCGCCCCGAGCACGCGATCACCGTCGCCGACGCGCTCACGGCCATGACCGTCACGCCGTCGGCGATTCTCGGCCTCGACCGTCGCGTCGGGCGCCTCGCGCCCGGACACCTCGCCGACCTCGTCGTGCTCGACCGCGACCCGTTCGCCACGCCGGTCGACGAGCTCAGCGCGATCGAGGTGGTCGCCACGATGGTCGGCGGGCGCTGGGTGCACGGGCGCCCGCCCTGGTGAGGCTCTCCCCGGCGTACCGCGAACTGCTCGCGCCCGAGCGGCGCTGGCTCCTCGCCGCCGCCGGCGGCGCGTCGTTCGTCGCCGCCTCCGACGTGCTCCTCGTGGCGACGGCGCTGCCGAGCGCAGCGCGCGACCTCGGCGGCCTGGATCGCTACGCGCTCGTCGTCGGCTGCTACGCCGCGGCGCTTGCCGTCGGCCTGCCGATCAGCGGCGCGGTGATCGACCGCTACGGCGCGTGGCACTCGCTCGTCTTCGGGTGCGCGCTGTTCGCCGCCGCGGGCGTGCTCGCGCCGTTCGTGCCCGCGATGGAGTGGCTGGCGGCCCTGCGGCTCGTGCAGGGCTTCGCGGCGGGCTTCCTGCTCGCCGTGCCGCTGAGCGTCGTGGTGCAGCGCATCCCGCAGCACCTGCAGCGACCGGCCTACGCGCTGAGCAACTCCGTCTGGGCGGTCGCCGCGCTCGCCGGCCCCGTGCTCGGCGCGGTGCTGACCGAGTTCCTCACGTGGCGCGCCGCGTTCCTCGTGCCCGTCGCGCTGACGGCGGCCGTGGCGTACGCGGGATCACGCGGGCTGCGGGACCCCTCGGTCGCCCCCGCCGACCCGCACGCGCGCATCCATCCGCTCGGCCCGCTCCTGCTCGGCGCCACCGTCGCGGCGCTGCTCCTCGACCCGCGCCTCGCGCCGATCCCCGCCCTCGCCTTCGTCGCCAGCGAGTGGCGCTCCGGGTCGCCCGTCTTCCCGCGCACGCGCGCCGGCCGCGCGATCGCGCTCCTCTGCGCGACCGCCGGCATCGCCTTCACCGGCGCCGACGGCTTCGTGCCGCTCGGGCTGCAGGTCGGGCTCGGGTGGCCGATCCTCGTCGCCGCCCTCCCACTCGTGGCGACCACCGCAGCGTGGGCCTCCGGCTCGTTCGTCAGCGCGCGACTGCGGGTCTCGCGCCGCGGCCAGATGGCGATCGCGATGGCGATCGTCGCCCTCGGCGTCGGGATCATGGGCCTGCCGGTGCTCGACGGACGCACGATGGCGATCGGCATCGTCGTCGCCGCGCTCGGCATGGGGATCCAGAGCCCAATCGCGCTCCTGTCGTCGGCGGCCGAGCGGCCGAGCGGCGAGGGGCGCGCCACCGCGTCCGTGCCGTTGGCCCGCAGCATCGGCGGCGGCATCGGCATCGCCCTCGCGGGCGCGATCGTCGTGGGGCACGTCGGGCGCGCCGCGCTCGAGGCGGCCAAGCACCAGCACGACGGCGTGCCCGCGGTCGCGGACGCCGTGCAGCACGCCGATCTCCTGCTCGCCGGCCTGTGCCTCGTGAGCCTCCCGGCCGTGCTCCTGCTGCGGCGCGACTGACGCGCCGCCGCGACTACGCCGCCTTCATCCCCTGCGCCGCCGCCATGGCCTGCAACTTGCGCAGGCTCTGGTTCTCGATCTGACGGATGCGCTCGCGCGTGACGTTGAACGCCCGGCCGACCTCGTCGAGCGTGCGCGGATCGTGGCCGTCGAGTCCGTAGCGCAGCTCGTGCACGCGCCGCTCGCGGTACGAGAGCATCCCGAGGATGCTCTGCAGCGCCTCGCGCTGGAGCACGATCTCGGCCGCCTCGTCGGGCCGCGGGCCGACCGTGTCCTGGATGAAGTCGCCGAAGGTCGACTCGTCCTCCTCGCCGACGGGCTTCTCGAGCGACACGGGCGCCTGCGCGGAGCGGCGAATGTACTCGATGTCGGCGACGGGGACCTCGGAGGCCTCGGAGAGCTCCTCGATCGTGGGGTCGCGGCCGAGCTCGGCGAGCAGCCGTCGCTCGATGCGCGCGACCTTGTTGAGCTTCTCCACAACGTGAACCGGCATGCGGATCGTCCGGCCCTTGTCGGCGAGCGCGCGCGCCACCGCCTGGCGGATCCACCACGTGGCGTACGTCGAGAACTTGTAGCCCTTGCGGTAGTCGAACTTCTCCGACGCGCGCACCAGGCCGATCGTGCCCTCCTGGATCAGGTCGAGGAACGGCAGACCCTGGTTGCGGTAGTTCTTCGCGATCGACACGACGAGGCGCAGGTTGGCCTCGATCATGTGCTGCTTCGCGCGCTGGTCGCCCTTCTCGATGCGCTTGGCGAGCTCGATCTCCTGGGCCGCGGTGAGCAGCGGCACGCGTCCGATGTCCTTGAGGAACAGCTGGAGCGTGTCGGTCGAGACCTCGCGCGTCGTCAGGTCGAGCGCCGGGCGAACGGACTCGTCCGCCTCCTCGACCTCCTCCACGATGCGCACATCGGCCGCGTCGAGCGCCCGGTACACGTCCTCGACCTGCTGCTCGCTGAGGTCGAGCTCGTCGAGCGTACCGCGCAGCGCCTCCTGCGAGATCGCGCCCGCCTCCTCGACCTGGGCGAGGATCGTGCGGGCGGCGTCGTTCGGCTCGCCCATGTCGTCCACGCCTTCGCGCTCGAGACCCTGCTCCATTCCACTCCTCCGCGGTGGGATAAGCGGGAACCCTAGAAACCCGGTCGGACGACATCGGACGTCCAGCGGCGCGACGGCTCAGAGCGAGGCGAGGAATCGCGCGGCGACCTGCCCGAGTCGGCTGTTCGGGTCGAGCGCGGCGACCTGCCGGAGCTCGGCCCGCGCGGTGTCCGTGTCGCGCAGCCACAGCAGCATCAGCGCGAGGTGGAGGCGCGGCGAGGGGTCGCCGGGGTTGTCCCGCACGAGCGGCCCCATCTGCCCGAACGAGGCCGCCGGCGCGTCCTTGCGGTAGCCCGCGATGATCCTGCCGACCTTCGCCTCGACCGAGCCGGGGTCGACGGCGAGCGCCGCGCCGAACGCGTCGGCAGCGTCGCTGCGGCGCCCCGCCGCGAGCAGCGCCGCGCCGTAGTCGAGCTGGGGCCGCAGCTGGTCGGGATGCGCCACGGCGGCGGCGCGCAGCTGCGCGAGCGTGCCGGGCGGCGCGGGCTGCGACGGCACGAACGGCGGATACCCCGTCGGCATCGCCGGGTGCACGAGATCGTCGGACGCGACGCCGTAGAACGAGTCGGGCGACGCGTCGCGCACCGCGCGCAGCTGCTGCTCGCCCGCCGCGCGCTGCCCCGACCAGAGCAGCGCGGCGCCGTAGGAGAAGCCGACGAAGGCGTCGCCGGGCGCGGCCTCGGCGAGGGCACGGAGGCGCGCGATCGCCGGCGCGGGGTCGGCTGCGTCGTAGTCGAGCAGCGCCGTCGCCGCCTCGGCGGCCGGGCCGCTCGACGCGGCGAGGG
>JBPCSR010000069.1:0-12240 GCA_051006935.1 Gaiellales bacterium | reverse complement strand
ACCGCCATGGAGGACGTCGAGCTGCGCGGCAAGCAGATCCGGAAGGGCGACAAGCTGTTGATGTACTACATCAGCGCGAACTACGACGAGGAGGTCTTCGAGGACCCCGAGCGCTTCGACGTGACGCGCGACGCCTCGGCGCAGGTGGTCTTCGGCGGCGGCGGCCCGCACTACTGCCTCGGTGCGTTCCTCGCGCGGATGCAGGTCGAGACGCTGTTCACCGCCGTGCTCGACCGCGGGCTGCGCCTCGAGGTGTGCGGGCCGACCGCGCGCCTGCGCTCGAACTTCGGCAACGGCTTCAAGACGATGCCCGAGCGGGCGGTGGCCGGCCGATGACGGCTATCCTGCCGCGAGTGCAGCCCTCGGGAGGGGCGATGACGAGAGGAGGCCCGTTCCATGGGCGCTGGTGACTTCGATCTGCTGAAGGCGATCGAGAAGGGCGAGATTCGCGAGGTCGAGGTGGCCTGGGCGGATCACCAGGGGCATCCGCGCGGCAAGCGCATCCCCGCGGACGTGTTCGTCGGGCGCCTGGAGAAGGGCATCGCGTTCGCGGACGCGACGCTCACCTGGGACCACACGGCCGACGTGCTCGACGGCTGCCGCGTCTCCGGGTGGGACTCGGGCTACCCCGATTTCTTCGTGATCCCCGACCTCTCGACCGCCAAGGCGCTGCCGTGGCGCGCGGGCGTGGCGATGGTGCAGGGCGACGTCTTCGACCACCACGGCGAGATGCTCAAGTACGCGCCGCGCAGCGTCCTCAAGCGCGTCGTCGAGCGCCTCGCGGGACTGGGCTACACCGCGTCGATCGGCGCCGAGATCGAGTTCTACCTCGTCGACGAGCAGGCGCAGCCGATCTCCGACGGCATCCACTGCTACTCCCTGATCAAGGCGAACGAGATGGAGCCCGCCTTCAGCGAGCTGCTCGACGGGCTGCGCGGCTTCGTCGACGTCGAGGGCTCGAACGTCGAGTACGGCCCGGCGCAGTGCGAGGTGAACCTCAACCACGGCGATCCGGTCTGGGCCGCCGACCAGGCGTTCCGCATGAAGTACGGCATCCGCGAGGTCGCGCGTCGCCACGGCGTCGTCGCGACGTTCATGGCGAAGCCGTTCAACGGCCAGTCCGGCTGCTCGATGCACCTCCACGTGTCGCTGTGGAAGGACGGCAAGAACGCGTTCGCGCCCGTCGACGGCTCCGAGTCCGAGATCGCGCGCCAGGCGATCGGCGGCATGATGGACCACCTGGCCGGCATCACGCTGCCGGGCTCGCCGACGGCGAACTCGTACAAGCGCTTCGAGGCCGGCTCGTTCGCGCCGACCACGGCGACGTGGTCGCGCGACAACCGCACGTGCGCGATCCGCTCGCTGATCGAGTCGGAGAACTCGACGCGCGTCGAGCTCCGCACGGGCGCTTCCGACGCCAACCCGTACTGGGCGATCGCGGGCCTGCTCGCGGCGGTCTGCGCCGGGCTCGAGGCCAAGGCCGACCCCGGTCAGGTGATGAGCGGCAACCTGTACGAGTCGGGCACCCCGCTGCCGACCACGCTCGAGCAGTCGATCGCGGCCTTCCGCGCCGACACGACGATCACGGGGATCCTCGGCGACGACGTCTGCCACGATCTGTGCGTGCTCGCCGAGCGCGAGTGGAACGCCTTCATCACCGCGGTCACCCAGTGGGACTACGACCGCTACCTGCGAACCGTCTGACCCGAGGAGCCGCCGCCATGGCCGCAGTCGAGAAGCCCAAGAGGACCACCGCGAAGGCGAAGCCGGCGGCGCGGGCGAAGAGCGTGGCGAAGCCCAAGCCGGTGGCGAAGGCCGCGGTGAAGCCCAAGTCGGCGGCGAAGGCCGCGGCGACGGCGCCGAAGTTCAAGCAGGCCAAGCACGTCGAGAAGAAGCGCAAGAAGCTGCCGCCCCGGCCCACGGCGCATCCCGGCGCGCTCGCCGCGGCGCATGCGTTCCCCGCCTTCGAGGCGCTGTTCACGCGCCGCTCGCGGCGCTTCCCGCTCGGCGGCACGCTGTCGGGCCCGCTCGCGTTCGACTCCAAGCAGGATCCGATCCCCCTCGCGTACGAGGAGGAGGCGCTGCTCGTCGCCGCCGCGACCGGCATCACCGGCATCGCGACGGAGGAGTGGCCGTTCCTCGATGAGGATGGCGATTCGACGTCCGGCGACAAGATCGGCTCGTTCACCGGCCGCGCGTATCCGTCGCCGCTGGCGAACCACAACGTCGAGCTGTTCTGGACGAACGACGACGGCGTCTACGCGCTGCCGCAGCGCGACGTGCGCCCGGAGAAGCACAACCAGCTCCTCGACCGCAACGCGCCCAACGAGCTGTACCGCCGCGCGACGCAGCTGCAGAAGGGGCGGCTCCTGATCCCGAAGGACCGCCCGAACCTGTTCGCGTTCAACCACCGAATCCCGAACTCGGACGGCACGACGCTGTTCATGCCGATCTCCGACGTGACGCGCCAGAGCATCTCCGCGATGCTCCTCTACTTCGACAAGCCGCACGGCTTCTACCTCGTCGACCCGCACCTCGGCAACGATCCGCTCAAGGAGTACGTCAAGAGCGGCCTGCTCGACCCGGCGCACGCGGTCGACTTCTGGGAGTTCGAGCGCTGGCAGATGACCGACGCGAACGGCACCGAGCAGGGGCTGATGGTCGCGAACCTGATGCTCGCCACGCAGGCGATGGGCCTCGGCGGCCATCCGTTCAGCGGCGGCAAGGGCCGCGTGACGATGGGCGGCGTCAAGTACTGGCACGAGATCGGCGGGCACGGCCCGGCCGGCGACCTCGGCTTCACGATGATGGAGATCCCGTCCGACGCGCCCGTCGGCGCCGGCGAGTCCGTGCCGGTCGGCCTGAAGGGCGTCTTCGAGGGGATGCTGCCGCCGTTCTACAAGAACATGGACGCGGCGGTCGACGCCGTCGTCGACATCCGCTGGGGCAAGCAGGGCCTCTTCACCGACGCGACGCGCCCGATCCCGTGGACCAGCCGCAAGCCGATCGACGTGATGCCGCGCCCGTCCGACGAGGCGATCGCCGCCACGAAGACGATGTGCAACTACATCTGGGACACGTACGGGCGCTTCCCGGCGACGATCGACCCGTTCCTGATGACGGTCTGGTACCAGGCCCAGCACCTCGATCTCGACTTCTACCGGAAGTACTACCCGGCCGAGGTGATCCCCCCGCACGTGGAGAACCACATGCGGGACTGGCACGGCATCGACTGCGACTGCTGCTGAAGCGGCGGCGGCGCTAGATCGCGTCCCAGAACCCGAGCACGAGCCGGTTGAAGTCCGCGGGGCCCTCCTGGAAGGGCTGGTGCGCCTGTCCGGGCACGCCGGCGATCTCCGCGTTCGGGATCAGCGAGGCGATCTGGTGCGAGTGGCGCGGCGGGCAGATGATGTCCTCCTCGCCGTAGACGACGAGCGTCGGCGCGGCGATCGCGGGGAGGCGGTCGCGCGTGTCGTGGGCGAGGATCGCGCGGGCCGTGCGTTGGAACGCGCCGATGTCCTGCGGGTGCGGGTGCTCGAGGAACGCCCGCGCGAAGGCGTCGATGCGCCCGTCCTCCCAGACCGCGTGCGAGTAGGTCGAGCCCAGGAAGTAGCGGAGGAACTTCTCGTCGTCGTCGGCGAGGCCGGAGAAGTAGATCGAGCTCTCGATGAAGTTGCGGAAGAGCGCGTCGGAGTATGCCCACGAGCCGACGATGACGAGGCTGCGGGCGAGATCGGGACGCGCGATCGTGAGCTCCTGCGCGATCGCGCCGCCCATCGAGAAGCCCATCACGTGCGCCTGCCCGATGCCGAGCTCGTGGCAGAGCGCGATCGCGTCGCCGGCCATGTCGGCCACGGTGAAGTCGCCCTCCGGCAGCGACGACTGCCCGACGCCGCGGTTGTCGACCGCGGTCACGCGATAGCGCTCGGCGAGCACGGCGAACTGCGCGTCCCACGCCGAGACGTCGTCGCCGAGCCCGCAGAGCAGGAGCACGTCGTCGCCTTCGCCGGCCTGGAGGTAGTGCAGTTCGACGCCGTTGACGTGCACGTGGGGCATGCGGGAAGCCTACTCGCGGGGCGGCGAATGCGGCTCGCCCGTGCGGCGGCGCCCCGCCTGGGTGGACGCGCTGGGCCCGGGCCCGTGGTGTCCAGGCCGCAATCCCTGCACTGGAGCCGAATCACGAAAACGGCGTGTGCGAGATCCGCATCATTGCGCGGTTCTTCTGCGAACGCAACGGACGTGGTGGGCCCGGGCCCAGGATGTCCACCGGATCCCGGCGGCCCTTGATCGCGCCCGCGCCTGATCGCCGTGCGTCAGCCCGCGCCGGTGGCGGCGATCAGGGTGACCGAGGCGATCACGAGGCCGATGCCGATCCACTGGCGGATGTGCAGGCGCTCCTTCAGGAAGATCATCGCGGCGACGACGCCGACCGTCGCGAACTGCGCGGCGAGGACGCCGGCGACGGCGACGGGGCCGCGGTGCGCGGCGGCGACGTAGAGGAGCGAGGCGCACGAGTCGCCGACGCCCCACATCGCGACGTTCTTCCAGTCGAAGCGCGCGTTGGCGACGACGCCGAGGCGCAGGCCGATCGGGATCGCGAGGACGAGGGCGACCACGCGCACGAGGATGAAGCCCCACAGGACGCCGACCTCGTCGGCGACGGGCGCGGCCATGACGAGGATGCCGCCCCAGACGACGGCGGCGATCGCCGCGCGCAGCGCGCCACTCGACTGGCCCTCCTCGCTCTCGCCCATCGCCGCGAGCACCACGCCGATCACGGCGACGGGGAGAAGCAGCAGGATGCGCGAGTCCATCGTCTCGCCGAGCAGGATCGAGAACAGCGCCGCGACCGCGCCCTCGCACGCGATCGTCGGCGCGACGATCGTGACCTTGCCCTGCTGGAACGCGCTGAAGCCGATCAGGTAGCCGGCCAGCGTGAGCACGCCCATGCCGACGATCAGGATCGCGCCGCGCAGCGTGATGTGGGGGAGGCCGTCGGAGAAGAGGAGGATCGGACACGTCACCGCGAGCCCGATCGCGAGCGACCCGATCACCGTCGGCACGATGCCGAGGTTGCGCGTGGCGCGCGCGAGCGGGACGTCGGGCAGTCCCCAGGAGATCGCGCAGAGGACGCCGAGCAGGACGGTCAGGCCCATGCCGCGCCCCCGGCGCTCATAGCGTCCGGTTGAGGAAGTCGACGATCGTCTCGACGCAGCGCTCGGGCTCCTCGAGCTGCGGGCAGTGGCCCGAGCCCTCGAAGATCACGTACTCCGAGCCGGCGATGTTGTCGCGGCACCACTCGCCCATCGCCAGCGGGATCAGCCCCTCATGGACGCCCCAGAGGTTGAGCGTCGGCACCGTGCCCGCCGCGATCGCGTCGACGGCGCTGTAGAGCGTCTGGTCGAGCAGGATCGCCGAGGCCGCGTTGGCGCCGACCATGCACGACTCGTCCGCGCACCAGGCGACGTCCTCGTCGGACAGCGGCTCCTGGAACATGACGGGGACGAAATGCTCGATCGCGCCGCGGAAGTCGGCCTGCACCGAGCCGATGAACCCGTGGATCGCGTCGAGCGGCAGCGGCCCGTACGGGAACGCCTCGCACTGCAGGTCGGTCGGGCCCTGCGAGATGTTGACGTGCGCGGCGACGCGGTCGCGGCCGTGGCGGTGCATCAGCTCCCACGCCACGAGGTTGCCCATCGACCAGCCGACGATCACGCAGCGGTCGATGCCGAGCGCGTCGAGCAGCGCCTGGACGTCGTCGGCGTACTGCCCGACGGTGTGGCCGCCCTCGACGTGCGGCGAGCGGCCGTGCCCGCGCAGGTCGGGCACGACGACGCGGTAGCCCGCCTCGACGAGCGGGTCGATGACGGGGTGGAAGTACGCCGCCGACATCGAGACGCCATGGACCAGGATCAGCGGCAGGCCCTCGCCGCGATCGGTCACGCTCAGCTCGACGCCGGTGCCGATCGGCACGAGGCGCGCGTCGGTGCCGAAGGTCGAGGCGGGCCGGATCATGGCACCAGCACGAAGCGGCCCTTGACGTCGCCCTTGCGCAGGCGCTCGTGGGCGATGGCGGCGTCCTTCAGCGGGAGGCGCTCGACGACGTGGCGGATCGGCTCGCGCTGGGCCAGCGCGATCAGCTCGGCGAAGTCGCCGAGCGAGCCCCACACGCTCGTCGTCAGCTTGGCCTCCATCGGCACGGCGCCGAAGCCGAACGGCACGCGGCCGCCGTGCAGGCCGATTGCGATCAGGATGCCCTGGCGGTCGACGAGGCGCACGGCGTCCTCGAGGGACGTCTGCGCGGCGACGAAGTCGAGCACCGCGGCGTAGGGACCGTCGAGGTCGGCGGGCGCCGCCGCCTCGACCGCGCCGATCGTGAGCGCGGTCGCGCACTTGACGGGGTCGGGATCGCCGACGTGCACCTCGGCATCCGTCATCAGGGCGAGGTACTGCACGGCGTACTGGCCGAGGCCGCCCGCGCCGAGGACGAGCACGCGATCCTGCTTGCCCTTCGTCAGGTACGGCAGCGCCTGCTTGACGGCGCGGAAGGCGGTGAGCCCGCCGCAGCCGAGCGGCGCCGAGTCGATCGGGTCGAGCTCGCCGAGCGGGAAGATGTAGCGACGGTGCGGCACGAGCATGTACTCGGCGTAGCCGCCCTGGTCGAAGAGGCCGGCCTCGTGGCTCTTCGGGCAGATCATCTCGCTGCCCGTCGCGCAGAAGCGGCACTCGCCGCAGCCCCACGGCGTGTAGACGAAGACGTTGCCGTGCTCCTCCGTCCACCCCGTCACCTCGTGCCCGAGCGTGAGCGGGCGCGGCTCGCCGCCGAAGTCGCCGTCGACGACGTGGATGTCGGAGAAGCACACGCCGCACGCGTTGACCTTCACCACGACCTGGTCGTCGCCCTGCGCCACCGGCACGTCGATGTCGTCGAAGTGGAGGGTGCTATCCCCCGCATGGAGCCGTACAGCGAGCATTCCCCGTTCCTCCCCAGGAGTGGTGCGGGAAGCCTACCGCGAACCCGGCAGGCCGCGGATGTCGCTAGACGCGGTCGCCGTCGTAGCGGACGGGGATGCGCTTGATGCCGTTGAAGAAGTTCGAGCGCATCCGCGCGACCTCGCCGTCGAGGTGGAGGTCGGGCAGGTACGGCAGCAGCTCCTCGAGCCACACCTTGATCTCGAGGCGCGCGAGGTGCGAGCCGAGGCAGTAGTGCGGCCCGCCCAGGCCGAACGCCATGTGCTTGTTCGGCGTGCGACCCACGTCGAACTGCATCGGGTTGTCGAAGTGGCGCTCGTCGCGGTTCGCCGAGGTGAACCAGAGCACGACCTTGTCGCCCTCCTCGACCTGCTGCCCGTGGATCTCGACGTCCTCGGTGGCGGTGCGGCGGAAGTGGTGCACGGCCGTCGCCCAGCGGATGATCTCCTCGGCCGCGGTGCCGCACAGCTCGGGGTTCGCCACGAGGCGGTCGAGCTGGTCGCGGTTCTGGAGGAGCGCGGTGATGCCGTGCGACATCGTGTGGCGGGTCGTCTCGTTGCCGGCCGTGATCAGCAGCAGGAAGAAGAGCTTGAACTCGTGCTCCGACAGCGTGTCGCCGTCGATCTCCGAGCTGAGCAGGATCGTCACGACGTCCTCGCCGGGCTCGACGCGCTTGAGGTCGCGCAGCCCGAGCGCGTAGTCGAACATCTCGAGCGCGGCCGGGCTGGAGAACGGCAGGTGCGCGTACTGCGAGAGGTCGGACTGGTCCTTGACGAGGTCGCCGACGAACTCAGGCTCCGTGTTGCCGAGCAGGCGGTCGCCGAGGTTCACCAGCGTGTGCCGATCCTCGAGCGGCGTGCCCATGATGTCGGACAGGATCTGCATCGGCAGCTCGATCGACACGCGCTCCGTGAAGTCGAACGAGCGGTCCGGCATCGTCTCGACGAGGATCGAGCGGATCAGCGCGCGGATGCGATCCTCGTAGACCTTGACGGCCTTCGGCGTGAACCCGCGGTTGACGAGCGCGCGCAGGCGGGTGTGCCGCGGCGGGTCCATGTCGAGCAGCGACATGCGCGCCTCGACCTGCTCGGGCGTGAGGTCGTCGAGGCTCGTGCCGCCGACGCCCGCCGAGAACACGAGCGGCTGCTTCTGGATCGCGAGGATGTCCTCGTACCGGGTGATCGACCAGAAGCCGCGGCCGCTCGCCTCGTCGTTCCAGAAGCATGGCGCCTCGTCGCGCAGGCGCTTGAACCAGTCGTGCGGCGTGCGGTCGACGAACGTCTCGAGGTCGGTGAGATCGATGTCGCTGAGGCCGGGCGGGGGAGCGATTGCCATGCCGAAACGGTACCGCCTCTCTCGCACCGAGGCATGCGCGGGAATAGGATGGTGCGGTCGCCGGCGGTTGACGTCCGCCGCGCACTTTGTATATTGGATCCAATCTGTCGTCGGAGGAGGCGCGGAATGGCAGCCGTCGAGGCACCCGAGTTCGATCTGCTCGATCACCAGATGTTCGCCGAGCGCGAGCCGTGGGAGGTCTTCGCCTGGCTGCAGGAGAACGCGCCCGTCTATCGCCATCCCGACGACGCCGACGGCTTCTGGTGCGTGACGAAGTACGACGACGTGCTCGACGTGCTCAAGCGCGCGAAGGTGTTCTCGTCGCAGGCCGGCGGCTCGGCCCGCATCGGCCACGTCGAGCCCGACGTGCTCGAGGCGCGCCGCAACTTCATGGAGACGGACCCGCCGCTGCACAGCGAGTGGCGCAGGCACTTCGCGCGCGACTTCACGCCGAAGTCGATCGCGCGCTACGAAGCGGCGCTGCGCGGGATCGTCGACGAGGTGCTCGACGAGGCTTTCGAGAAGCAGGACATCTGCTTCGTGCACGACATCGCCGCGCTGATCCCGATCCGCGTGCTCGGCACGATCCTCGGCCTGCCGCCGGAGCAGTTCGACCGCTTCATCGAGCTGGGCGACCGGATGATCATCGACTCCGATCCGGAGATCGCCATCCACGTCGCCGGCTCGCCGGAGGCCGAGGCGTTCAAGTACCTGCCGTTCGGAAGCGAGGCCGCCGCCGAGCTGTGCGCGATGGGCCGCGAGACGATCGACCGGCGGCGCGAGGTGCCGAAGGAGGACGTGCTCTCGATCCTCGCCAACATGGAGATCGGCGGCCACCTGCTCGGCGACCGCGACCTCGACAACAACTTCGCGCTGTTCGTCGTGGCCGGCAACGAGACGACCCGCCAGTCGATGGCGCTCGGCCTGCTCGCGCTGCTCCACGACGATCGCGCGATGGCGGAGTTCTCGCAGCCCGGCGCGGCGACCGACCAGGCTGTCGACGAGCTCGTGCGCATCGCCTCGCCCGTGTGGCACTTCCGCCGCACCGCGACGGAGGACACCGAGGTGCGCGGCGTCGAGATCAAGGAGGGCGAGCGCGTCGTCGTCTGGTTCGCCGCCGCCAACCGCGACCCCGATGCCTTCCCGAATCCGCACACGCTCGACTTCTCGCGCAAGAAGGACGAGCACCTCGCGTTCGGCCGCGGCGGGCCGCACTACTGCCTCGGCACGCACCTCGCGCGCCTCGAGATCCGCGTGCTCTACGAGCAGCTGTTCCCGCGGCTCAAGTCGGTCGAGCAGACGGGCCCGGAGCGCCGCCTCGTCTCGAACTTCACGAACGGCCTCAAGCAGTTCCCGGTTCGAATTACCGCGAAGTAGCGGTCAGTTCCAGATGACACGCCGCCCGCGCGCCTTGGGGAGCGCGCGGTCGAACGCGTGGATGCGCCTGTCGCCCGATAGCAGCGGGACGTCGAGCACGCGCGCCGTCGCGTAGATCATGCGATCAGCCGGATCGCCGTGAAAGCCCTCGCTGCCGAGATCGGCCGCGACGGCGGCAATCTCGGCGGTGAGCGGGGCGATGGCGAACGGCTCCGACTCGATCGCGCTTGCAAGCCACGCCGCCGCCGGCCTATCCGTGGTCAGGCGTCCCGACACGACGAGGTTCGCCATCTCCAGCTGGCAGATCGCGGGCACGCCCGCGCGCTCGCTCCGGCCGAGTAGGCGCCGTGCAGCGCGTGCGACCAGCCGCTCCTCGCCGTTCACGGCCCAGATCCAGGTGTGGGTGTCGACGACGCAGTCCGGGTGCTCGCGCATCAGGGCTGCCACGTCTCCATGTCCCACGTGCCGAGCGTGGCGTGGATGAGTTCGTCGTCGCTGACGCGCTGCGTGATGCTGCCCCGCAGTTCGACCGGCTTCGGCGGCTCGGCTGCGTCGATGCGGATCAGCGGCCTGCCGTGGCGGGTTACGACCATCGGGCGCCCCGTCCGCGCGATCTGGTCGGCAAGGCGCAGGAAGTGCGCCTTGACCTCGGTGATCGCCATCGTGTCGAACGCATCGTCGGTGGCGCTCATAGTGACCACTTTACATGGTCATTTTCCGCGGTGGCGCACGAGGCAGTCCAGACGCGCGCCGGAGGCGAGCACGGTGCGCGCGAATCGCGGCTGCCGCCCGGAGCACTGCGCCGGGCGGCAGCCGTCGTGTCGTCAGCCCGTGACGGGCTCCGGCTTCGGCGCCGGGAGCGGCAGGATCACGAGCGTGCCCGAATGGTCCTGCCCCGCCGGAATCTCGCGCGCCGCCACGCGGCGACCGGCCGAGTGGCGAGGCCCGGGCTCGAACCGGGGACACCGCGATTTTCAGTCGCGTGCTCTACCAACTGAGCTACCTCGCCGCTGCGCCGCACGATACCAACGCGCGGGAATCGCGCGCGCGGGTCAGAACAGGCCGAAGAGCGCGTGCGCGAGGGCGAGCAGGATGCCCGTGATCGCGAGCGCGCCGCCGACCAGCATCAGCGTCCCGCCCGACCGCGGCACCTCGGAATCGGCCGGTCCACGCAGCAGCACCTGGCCGACGGAGTAGGCCACGGTCCCGAACACGACGAGCACGATCACGACCCACCAGACGACGTCGACCCCGGCCACGTCCGGATGCTGGCGGATCTCGCGTTGTTGCACAACCTTTACGAGCACGGCACCTCGGCGGTGGTAGGTTGGGCGCAGTCCGAACGCACCCCGCCCGAGGCGGCTCCGGCGGCGCAGGAATGCGCCTCGACGCTGCGAATCCGCCGAGGTGGGGCCCCACCGCTTGCGCCGTCACGCCGTCACCCACCTCCGGCTCGTCCTCGTCGCCATGACGCTCGTCGCCGCGCTCGTCGCGGCCCTGCCGGCGCAGGCCTCGCCGAAGCAGGACATCGCGAGCAAGCGCCAGCAGGCCGAGGCCGCGCGCGCCGAGCTCGCCCGCCTCGGCGACCAGCTCGAGCCGGCGATCGAGCGGTACAACAAGGCCGTCGAGGAGCTCAAGGAGGTGAACGCGAACATCGCGTTCAACGAGAAGCAGATCGGCGTGACCGAGGCCAACCTCCGCACCACGCAGCGGGCACTGAACGTGAAGCTCGAGCAGTCGTACAAGGTCGGCGAGCCCGACCTGCTCGCCACCGTGCTCAGCCAGCAGTCGCTCTCGCAGGTGCTCGCCGTCACCGACCTGTTCGACCGGTCGCAGCACCAGGCCGCCGACATGATCGGCGGGCTCCGCATGACGCGCGCGCAGCTCAACCGCCAGAAGCACGACCTCCAGCTCGCGCAGGACCGGGCCCAAGCGCTGCAGGCGCAGCGCGCGGCCGAGAAGCAGCGGATCGACGCCGGCATCGCGCAGTCGCGCCAGCTCGTGTCGGGGCTCGAGGGCGAGATCCAGCAGCTGATCAAGGACGAGGCCGCGCGCCAGGAGAAGCTGCGCCAGCAGGCGCTGGCCGCGCTGGCCGCCCAGCAGGCGCAGACCGCCGCGGCCGCCAACGACCAGGTCGCGATCGGCGGCTCGGTCGCCGACGGGGCGACCGCCAACGGCACGGCCACGGACGGCGGCTCGACGGCGGTGCCGGCCGACTCCTCGTCCGCGCCGATCACGCTGCCGCCGACCGACGGGTCGATCGGCGCGCAGGCCGTGACCGCCGCGATGCAGTACCTCGGCACGCCGTACGTGTGGGGCGGCGCCTCGCCCGGCGGCTTCGACTGCTCGGGTCTGACGATGTACGCCTACGGTCAGGTCGGCATCTCGCTGAGCCACTACACCGGCGACCAGTGGAACGAGGGCGTCCACGTCCCGGCGGACCAGCTCCTGCCCGGCGACCTCGTCTTCTTCGGCTCCGACCTGCACCACGTGGGCATGTACATCGGCAACGGGCAGTTCATCCACGCGCCGCACACCGGCGACGTCGTGAAGATC
>JBPCSR010000068.1:0-3294 GCA_051006935.1 Gaiellales bacterium | reverse complement strand
GGTCGCCACGGCGGCCCCGATCGCCTCGAGCAGGAGCTGCGCCTCCCGGCGGGCCTCCTCGCGCTCGGCGACGCCGGCGCCCAGCTCGGTGCGACGCGTGGCGAGCGCTGCGGCGCGCTCGGCGTTCTCGGCGGCCTCGGCGCTGGCGCGGGCCAGGAGACCCTCGTGCTCGGCCTCGGCGCGGCGCGCCTCCAGCACGGCGGCGAGCGCGGCCTCCGAGGCCTGCGTGGCCGCGGCGAAGCGCTCCTCGATGCCGGTGTCGTCGGGGTCGGCGGCGAGCTCGGCGCGCTCGCGCTCGGCGTCCATCTCGACCGACGCGGCTGCGCTCGCGGTGTTCGCCGCCTCGTCGATCAGGCGGCCGGCGCGCACACGCAGGCGCTCGATGTCGTGCGCGAACTCCTCGCGGCGCTCCTCGAGGCGGCTGGCGCGATCGGCGAGGCGCTCTACGCCGGCGTCGAGGCGCTGCACAAGCCGCGACGCGGCCTCCTGCTCGCTGACGAGCGCGCCCAGCGCGGCCTCGGCGGCCTCGCGGCGCTTGACGACCTCGGCGGCCTGCGCGTCGAGCTGGTCCTGCAGGGCGCGCGCCTCGCGCAGCTCGTACTGGCGGATGCCGCGGTCGCGGCGCGTCTCGGCCATCGCGGAGAGCACGAGCTCGAGCCGCAGCTCGAGCAGCTCGGCCTCGAGCAGCGCGGCGCGTTCGGCGGCGGAGGCCTGCAGCGCCAGCGGGCGCAGGCGCCCCTGGATCTCGGCCTGGCGCGTGCGCGCCTCGACGAGATGGCGCTCGACGCGGTTGAGCTTCTGCTGCGCGCGCACGCGGCGGCGCTTGAACTTGCCGAGGCCGGCGACCTCCTCGATCAGCCCGCGGCGCACGGCCGGGCTGGCGAGCAGCACGGTGTCGACCTGGTTCTGGCCGATGACGGCGTGGCTGTCCTTGCCGAGACCGATGTCGGCGAGCACCTCGTGCACGTCGAGCCGGCGCACGGGCAGGCGGTTGAGCATGTACTGGCTCTCGCCGTCGCGGCTGAGGCGGCGCAGGATCGAGAGCTCGGGGCGGCCGCCCGGGGCGACGCCGCCCTCGTCCTCGAGGACGAGCTCGACCTCGGCGACGCCGGCGGCGGCGCGGCTCTCGGAGCCGTTGAAGAGCACGTCGAGGCCCGTGGCGACGCGCACGTCGCTCGGCGCCTGCGAGGCCATCGCCCAGCGCAGCGCCTCGGCGATGTTCGACTTGCCGGAGCCGTTCGGGCCGACGATCACGCCGACGCCGCGGTCGAACTGCAGCTCGGTCTCGTCGGCGAAGCTCTTGAAGCCCTTGATGCGGATGCGGGTGAGCCTCACGCGCCGCCCTCCCCGAGCGCGGACAGCGCGCGGCGCGCGGCGTGCTGCTCGGCGGCGCGGCGGGATCCGCCCTCGCCCTCGCCGAGGACGTGGCCGTCGATGATCGCCACCACGCGGTAGCGGCGGGCGTGCGCTGGTCCGGTCTCCTCCACGGACTCGTACGCTACACGGCGGCCCTGACGCTGCAGGACCTCCTGGAGCGCGGTCTTCGGATCGACGCGCGGATCGACGGCGAACCCGTAGAGCGGCGCGAACGCGTCGACGGCGGCCACGCGGGCCTCCTCCCACCCGCGTTCCAGGTAGATCGCGCCGAGCGCGGACTCCGCGAGATCGGCGAGCACCGAGCGCGTCAGCCCGAGCCGCCGGGCGCCGTGCGCGTGGGCGGTGCCGGCCATCGTCGCGGCCATGCGGTCGCCGAGCCCCTCGGCGCGCGCCACGACGGCGCAGAAGCGGGCGGACCGGAGCTGGTTCTTGATCCGGGAGATCTCCCCCTCGCCGGCGGCGGGGAGGCGCTCGAGGAGGAACGCTCCGAGCGCGAGGTCGAGCACCGCGTCGCCCAGGAGCTCGTACCGCTCGTACGAGTCACCGGGCGACGCGGCCCAACTGGCGTGCGTCAGCGCGCGGGCGCGCACCTCGGCCGGCAAGGCGTCGAGGCGGCGCCCGATCGGGCCGGCGGGATCAGTCAGCGCGGGCGACGATGAAGTCGACGGCCTCGCCGACGGTGCCGATCGACTGGGCCTCCTCATCGGAGATCTTCACGCCGAAGCCCTCCTCGAGGTCCATGATCAGCTCGACGAGGTCGAGCGAGTCGGCCTGGAGGTCGTCGCGCATGTGCGCGCTCTCGACCACATCAGCCGGATCGACGTCGAGACGCTCGACGAGGATCTCCTGCACCTTTGCCAGCACCTCTGCGCGATCAGCCACTGCTCCCTGCCTTTTCCTAGACGACGGTCGGACGCGCTGACACTAGCAGGCGCGGGCGCGCTACCCGACGCGGCGCGCGATCGCGCCGACGAGATCGCGCTCGACCCCCTCGGCGGCGTAGCGGCAGGCCCGCGCGATGCCGTGCGGACGCGCGGCGCCGTGCGCGATCAGCACGACGGCGTTCGCGCCGAGCAGGTGCGCGCCGCCGTACGTGTCGGGGTCGAGCCGGGCGCGCACGCGCCGCAGGGCGGGGCGCAGCAGCAGCCCGCCGAGGGCGCCGCGCAGCCCGGTCGCCTCGGCGCGCACGCGGCGGAACGCCTCGCGGGCCGTGCCCTCGCACGCCTTCAGCGCGACGTTGCCGGCGAAGCCGTCGGCCACGATCACGTCGACCGTCGAGGCGAGCACGTCGCGGCCCTCGACGCTGCCGCGGTAGTCGAGCCCGGCGTCGCCCGCGAGGAGCGCGTGCGCCTCCTTCGTGCGCGCGTCGCCCTTGCCCGGCTCCTCACCGATCGCCAGGAGGCCGCACGTCGGCGCGGCGATGCCGAGCAGGTGCTCGGCGAAGGCGCTGCCGAGGTGCGCGAAGGCGTGGAGCTGCGGCGCCGTGGTGTCGAGGTTGGCGCCCGCGTCGATCAGCACCGTGGGGCCCGTCGCCCCCGGCAGGACGGCCGCCAGACCCGGTCGCGCCACGCCCGGCGCGCGGCCGATCACGAGCGTCGCCGCGGCGAGCGTGGCGCCCGAGTGCCCGGCCGAGACGAGCGCCTGCGCCTCGCCGTCGCGCACGGCGCGGGCCGCCACGACGATCGACGCGCCGGCGTCGCCGCGCACCGCCTCGACCGGATCGGCGTCCTGCGCCACGACGCCCGACGCGTGGCGCACCGCGATGCGGTCATCGTCGCCGACGAGCGGCCGCAGCACGGCCTCTTCCCCGACCAGCAGCACGGACAGCCCACCCGACGCCACGGCCTTGCGCACGCCCTCGACCACCGAATGCGGCGCCGTGTCGCCGCCCATCGCGTCGTCCGCGACGACGTCGCC
>JBPCSR010000067.1:0-2888 GCA_051006935.1 Gaiellales bacterium | reverse complement strand
GCATCACGTAGTTGGTGACGTCGACGACGTTCGAGATCGGGCGCATGCCCGAGGCGGCCAGGCGCTGACGGATGCGCAGCGGTGACGGCGCGATCGCGACATCGACGAAACCGCGCGCGGTGAAGCGCGTGCAGCAGTCGAGCGCATCGATGCCCACGCGCACAAGCTCGCTCGTCGCGCCGCCCGATGCCGCGGGCTCGACTCCCGGCATGGGAGCGAGCTCGAGGCCGAAGAGCACGGCCACCTCGCGCGCCATGCCGTAGACGCTCAGGCAGTCACCGCGATTCGACTCGACCGACACGTCCAGCACGGCCTCGTCGAGCGCCACATGATCGGCGAGCAGGGAGCCGATCTCGAAGCCGGCGTGAGCGGGCAGCACGATGATGCCGTCGTGCTCGTCGGACAAGCCGAGCTCGCGCTCGGAGAGCATCATCCCGCTCGAGACCTCGCCGCGGAGCTTGGCCTGCTTCAACGGAGCGTCCGCTCCAGGCAGGAGCGCACCGGGCACGGCGACGACGACGGTATCCCCGATCGCGAAGTTCGAGGCGCCGCAGACGATCTGACGCGGCTCGGGATCGCCGGTCGCGACCTGGCAGAGGCGCAGGCGATCCGCGTTCGGATGCTTGGCGAAGTGCTCGACCCGACCGATCACGAAGTTGCCGTGGTTCTCGCCGGCATCCGGCGCGCCGGGGCGCAGGATGCCCTCGATCTCGAACCCCGACGTCAGCAGGCGATCGGCGAGATCCTCGGCGGAGCCGGTGAACGCGACGAAGTCGCGCAGCCAGGACAGGGGAAGACGCACGAGCGGAGTCTAGCCGTGGGGTCATGCCGGTTGAGGCGCTCCACGGCCGCCTCGCTGTAGATTCCGTGCGGATGTCGACGTATCTCGTCACGGGCGGCGCGGGCTTCATCGGCTCGCACGTCGTGGAACTCCTCCGCACCCGCGGCCACGAGGCGATCGTCCTCGACGATCTCTCCAAAGGCGTCCCGACGAATGTCCCCGCCGACGTGCCCCTGCACGAGGTCGACATCGCCGACCGCGAGGCCGTCCTCGCCTGCTCCGCGAAGCTGCCGCCGCTCGCCGCCGTGATCCACTGCGCCGCGCAGTCGAGCGTCGTCGTATCGACCACCGACCCGGCGCGCGATCTACTCGTCAACGTCGCCGGCACGATCAACGTGCTCGACGTCTGCGCGCAGCTGCGCTGTCCCATGGCGTTCACGTCCACCGGCGGCGCGATCTACGGCGAGTCCGCCCCGCGCCCCACGCCGGAGACCGAGGCCACCGAGCCCGGCGCGCCCTACGGCGCATCGAAGGCCTCGGCCGAGATCTACATCCGCCTCTGGGCGCGCCAAAGCGGACTCCCACACGCGATCCTGCGTCTCGGAAACGTCTACGGGCCACGCCAGCGCGGCGACGGAGAGGCAGGCGTCGTGGCGATCATCGCCGAGCGCCTTCGGGACGGTGCGCCGATCACGCTCTACGGCCACGGCACGCCGACGCGCGACTACGTGCACGTCAGCGATGTCGCACGGGCGCTCGTCGACGCCGTCGGCATCAACGGCACCTTCAACATCGCCACCGGTGTGGAGACCAGCGTGCAGGAGGTCTACGACCTCGCGGTCACGGCGTTCTCCGGTGAGGTGACGTCGGAGCCGACGCTCGCCGACCTGCGGCCGGGCGAGCTCTCCGCCAGCTGCCTCGACATCACACGCGCGCGCACCACACTCGGGTGGTCGCCGGAGATCGCCGTCAGCGAGGGCATCCCGGCGACCGTGCGATCGCTGCTCTCCTAGCCGGGGAACTGCGCGAGGAAGCGCACGTCGTTCTCGAACAGGAGGCGGATGTCCGGAATGCCGTGTCGCAGCATGGCGACCCGCTCGATGCCGACGCCGAAGGCGAAGCCGCCCCACTCCTCCGGGTCGATGCCGACCTGCACGAGCACGTTCGGGTCGACCATGCCCGCACCGAGGATCTCCATCCAGCCGTCGCCCCAGGAAACGTCGACCTCGACGATCGGCTCGGTGAACGGGAAGAAGCCCGAGCGCATGCGGATCTCGCGGTCCTCGCCGAACAGCCTGCGCGTCATGTGCTCGAGCGTGCCCTTGAGGTGCGCGAGCGTCACACCCTTGTCGATCAGGAGCCCCTCGACCTGATGGAAGATCGGCGAGTGCGTCGCGTCCTGCGTATCGCGTCGATAGACGCGGCCGGGGCAGATGATCGCGATCGGCGGCTCCTGGCTCTGCATCACGCGCACCTGCACTGGCGAGGTGTGGGTGCGCAGCAAGACGCCGTCGGACACCCAGAGCGTGTCCGAATCGGCCTTCGCCGGGTGATCGTCGGGGATGTTGAGCGCCGTGAAGTTGTTGAATTCCGTCTCGACCTCGGGACCCTCGGCGATCGCGTAGCCCATGTCGAGGAAGATCTGCTCGATCTCGCGTCGCGTCTGCGTCAGCACATGCAGCCCGCCGTGCGGCATCGCCCGCCCGGGCAGCGTCACGTCGATGCGGTCGTGCGCGAGCTGGTCGGAGTGCGCCGCGTGCTGGAGATCGGCCTCGCGCTCGGCGAGGCGCGCCTCGATCTGCTGACGCGCGATGTTGAGGTTCTTGCCGGCCTCACCGCGCTGCTCCGGCGGCAGACTGCCGACGTCGCGCAGGGCCAGCGGCAGCGGCGCGTTGCGGCCGACCGTCGCGATACGCACGTCCTCGAGTGCAGACAAATCGGCGGCCGCGTCGATCTGCGCGAGCGCGTCGGCGAGGAGTGCGTCGGGATCGACCATGCGCGCCATTGTACGCCGGGCCCCGTGGCGGAGCGTCGGACGGGCGGCGAGGCCGTCAGCGCCTCGTCCCGGTCGAGGATCGCCGCAGCGAACTGCGGCTTACGGGCCCGA
>JBPCSR010000066.1:0-8342 GCA_051006935.1 Gaiellales bacterium | reverse complement strand
CATGGCCATCACTCCCGCAGAGATCCGACACACCCCGCTGCGCCGCGGGCTGTTCGGCTACAAGCGCCCCGACGTGGACGACATGCTCGACGAGGTCGTCGACGCGTACCAGGAGCTCTGGCAGGAGCGCGTCGACCTGCGCGACCGCCTCGAGGAGATGGAGCGCGAGGTGAAGCGCGTCAAGGATATGGAGGACCTCCTCCGCCGCACGCTGGTGAGCGCGGAGAAGAACGCGGCGGACCAGAAGGAGGCAGCGCGCCGCGACGCCGCGCAGAACATCCGCGAGGCCGAGCAGGAGGCGCGCGAGATCCTCGGCGAGGCGCACCACCAGCGCGCCGCCGTGTGGCGCGACGCGCAGGCGATCGAGCAGCGCGGCCGCGAGCTCCAGGCGCGCTACCGCGCGTTCCTGCAGACGGCCGAGGCCGTGCTCGGCGAAATCGAGGCCGACGAGGAGTTCGACGATCGCACCGAGGAGCGCGAGGCGTTCCGCGAGGAGATCACCCTCCACTGAGCGCCGCCGTGCCCGTGGCACGGCGCTACGGTTCGGGCATGGACGCCGATACCGCCACGACCGCCCTGAACGCCGAGCGCGAGCGGATCCTCGCGGATCTCGCCCATCTCCACGGCGACCTCTCGGACCCCGGCCGCGACAGCGCCGAGCGCCTCGGGAGCGGCTCCGACGACGCCGTCGAGACGTTCGCGAACGAGCTGGACGAGGGCATGGAGGCGGATCTCCGGAGCAGCCTCGACGAGGTGGACGCGGCGCTCCAGCGCGTCGCCGACGGCACGTACGGCGCCTGCGTCGACTGCGGCCAGCCGATCCCGGACGCCCGGCTCGAGGCGCTGCCCGCCAGCGCCCGCTGCATGGACTGCCAGCGCAAGCTGGAGACCCGCTAGCCCGCATGTCGGCGCTGCCGCCGACGTCCCCGGTCGACCCGACCAAGCCCCAGCGCCAGCCGGCCGACGCGCTGTACTGGACGGCGCTCGTGGTGATCATCCTCGTCACGGTCGCCGCCGACCAGGTGACGAAGAAGATCGCGCGCGACTCGTTCACTCCGAACGACCCGTTCGAGGTCCTGCCGTTCTTCCACTTCACGAACACGTGGAACACGGGCATCGCGTTCGGCCAGTTCCGCGACAACCAGGTGATCGTGATCGCGCTGTCGATCATCGCGATCGCGTGGATGCTTGTCTACTTCGCGCGCTCCGGCGGCCGTTCGCCGATCCTGCCCGTCGCGATCGGCCTGCTCGCCGGCGGCGCGTCGTCGAATCTCTTCGACCGGCTCACGCAGGGCCACGTCACGGACTTCCTCGAGCTGTCGCACTTCCCCGTCTTCAACCTCGCCGACGCGGCGATCACCGTGGGCGTGATCCTGCTCCTGATCACGCTCCTGTCGGGCGAGCGCCGGCAGCCGCGATGATCGAGGTCGAGGTCGACGCCGAGCAGGCCGGCGCGCGGCTCGACCGGGTCGTCCACGAGGCCGTGCCGGGCATCTCGCGGTCCGAGGCGCAGCGCCTCGTCGACGACGGGCATGTGACCGTCGACGGCGAGCCGCGCTCGCGCTCCACACGCGTCCAGCGCGGGCAGCGCGTCGCGATCGACCGGCCCGAGCCGGCGCCCGTGCCGACGGAGGTCGTCGAGGCGCTGGAGCCCGAGATCCGCTACGAGGACCTGTGGCTCGTCGTCGTGGACAAGCCGATCGGGCTGGTCACGCACGCCGCGCCCGGCTCGTCCGGCGCCGCGCTCGCCGACGTGCTGGCCGCGCGCGGCCTCGCGGGCGGCGGCGACGCCGAGCGACCCGGCATCGTGCACCGGCTCGACAAGGAGACCTCGGGCCTCCTGGTCGTGGCGCGCGACGCCGAGACGCTCGCGGCGCTCCAGCGCCTGCTGCGCAAGCGGGAGATCGAGCGCGAGTACGTGGCGCTCGTGCACGGCCGCCCGCCGAGCATCGCGGGCCGCATCGAGGCGCCGATCGGGCGCGACCCGCAGCACCGCACGCGCCGCGCCGTCGACGGCATCGGCGCCCGTCCCGCGGTCACGCACTTCGAGCTGCTCGAGACGTTCCCCGAGCACACGCTCGAGGCCGTGCGTCTCGAGACGGGCCGCACGCACCAGATCCGCGTGCACTTCGCGGCGATCGGCCACCCCGTGGTCGGCGACCCGGTCTACGGCCCCACGTCGGGGGACACGCTGGGCCTGCGTCACCAGGCGCTGCACGCGCACCGGCTCGCCTTCGACCATCCGGTCACGGGCGCGCGCATCGACGTCACCTCGCCGCTGCCCGACGAGTTCCAGCACGCGCTCGACGGCCTGCGGGCGCTGCGCGGCACGACGGACTGACCCCAGGGCGGTGCGCCCCGGACCGCCGTCGATTGCTAGGTTTCCCCGCGTACACCACTCCCCCGCCGGGGCGTGGCCGTCTGGGCGGTGCCGACCTCGTCGGTCCCAGCGGCTGCCGGCGGGCGCACGACCACCTCAACCCAATCGAAGGAGCCACCCACATGGCAGCAGTCACCATGCGCGAGCTGCTGGAGGCCGGAGTCCACTTCGGCCACCAGACCCGCCGCTGGAACCCCAAGATGCGCCGCTTCATCTTCACGGAGCGCGGCGGCATCTACGTGATCGACCTGCAGAAGACGCTCGTCCTCGCGGACGAGGCGCACGAGATGGTGCGCGACATCGCCGCGACCGGCGGGACCGTCCTGTTCGTCGGCACCAAGAAGCAGGCCCGCGAGGCGATCCGCGTCCAGGCCGAGCGCGCCTCGATGCCGTACGTGAACCACCGCTCGCTCGGCGGCCTGCTCACGAACTTTCGCACGATCAACGACCGCATCCATCGTCTCCACGACCTGCGCCGCCTGCAGGCCGAGGGGCAGCTCGACCTGCTGCCCGCCAAGGAGCGCCTCGTGCGCCTGCACGAGCTCGAGAAGCTCGAGACGAACCTCTCGGGCGTCGCCTCGATGAGCAAGCTGCCCAGCGCGATCTTCGTGGTCGACCTCAACGCGGAGCAGCTCGCGGTGCGCGAGGCCAAGCGCCTCGGCATCCCGCTGATCGGCCTGGTCGACACCAACTGCGATCCCGACGAGGTCGACCTCGCGATCCCCGGCAACGACGACGCGATCCGCTCGAACGACCTGATCGCGCGCGTCATCGCCGACGGCGTGATCGAGGGCCGCAAGCACCTGCCGTCCGCCGTCGAGGGCCTGTCCTCCGACGAGGCCGCCGCCGTCGACGAGGCCGTCGCGGAGATCCTCGCGTCCGCCGAGGTCGCCGACGCCGTCGCCGATGCGGCCGTCGCCGAGGCCGTCGTGGCCGAGGAGGCCGCCGCCGTGGCCGTCGCCGACCCGGCCGTGCCGGTCGACGTCGCCGCCGAGGCCGTCGTCGAGGCGATCGCCGCCGACGCCGTCGCCGAGGAGGCCGTGGCCGAGGCCGCAGCGGCCGACGCCGTCGCCGAGGCGGTCGTCGAGGCCGCCGAGGAGAACCCCACCGCGTAACGCGGATCCGACCCTGAGCGAATCGGCCGAGGCCGAGAAGGACCTGAAGATGAGCGACTACAAGCCGAGCGCCGCCGACGTCAAGACCCTCCGCGACCAGACCGGCGCGGGCATGATGGAGGTCCGCGACGCGCTCGTGGAGGCGGCGGGCGACATCGACGCCGCCAAGAAGATCCTGCGTGAGAAGGGCCTCGCGAAGGCCGCCAAGCGCGGCGGCCGCGCGACGAGCGACGGCAAGATCGCCTCGTACATCCACGGCGGCGGCGTCAAGGGCGTCCTCGTCGAGGTCGGTTGCGAGACGGACTTCGTCGCCAACACGGACAAGTTCCAGGAGTTCGTCAAGGACATCTGCCTGCAGGTCGTCTCGATGGACGGCACCCGCTGGGTCTCCGAGGACGACGTCCCGGCGGAGGCCAAGGAGGCCGAGCTCGAGATCTACCGCTCGCAGGCCGCCGACAAGCCGGCCGACGTGCAGGACAAGATCGCCGAGGGCAAGCTGCGCAAGTGGTTCGAGGAGGTCGTCCTGCTCAACCAGCCGTACTTCCGCGACGAGGACCAGACCGTCGAGCAGGTGCGCGCCGCGCTCTCGTACGAGATGGGTGAGAACATCGAGATCAAGCGCTTCGCGAGCTACACCCTCGGCCAGGAGTAGGACCCCATGACCAGCACGCCGTTCAGCCGCGTTCTCCTCAAGCTCTCCGGGGAGTCGCTGATGGG
Organism: Gaiellales bacterium; assembly: GCA_051006935.1. Taxonomy (GTDB): domain Bacteria; phylum Actinomycetota; class Thermoleophilia; order Gaiellales; family F1-60-MAGs149; genus F1-60-MAGs149. Next base: position 4,130 of record JBPCSR010000066.1, on the reverse strand, counting down.
CGAGGCGTGCTACGGCATGGACCCCTCGCGCATCGCCGAGATCGCGTTCGCGATCCAGCAGGTGCGCGACGAGGGCGTCGAGGTGGCGGTCGTCGTCGGCGGCGGCAACATCTTCCGCGGCATGGCGGAGTCGGCGAAGGGCATGGACCGCGCGTCGGCGGACTACGCGGGCATGCTCGCGACCGTGCTCAACGCGATCGCTGTGCAGGACGCGTGCGAGCGCATCGGCGTGTTCACGCGCATCCTCAGCGCGCTCGATATCCAGGAGGTCTCGGAGCCGTACATCCGGCGCCGCGCGATCCGGCACCTCGAGAAGGGCCGCGTCGTGATCTTCGCCGGCGGCACGGGCAATCCGTACTTCACGACCGACACGGCCTCGGCGCTGCGCGCGTGCGAGATCGGCGCGCAGACGATCCTGATGGGCAAGAACGGGGTCGAGGGCGTGCTCGACGCGGATCCGCGCGAGAACCCCGACGCGAAGCTGATCCCGGAGCTCACGCACCTCGAGGCGATCGAGCGCGGGCTGAAGGTGATGGACACGACGGCGCTCTCGCTCTGCATGGAGAACGACATGCCGATCCGCGTCTTCAACGTCAACGACGCCGAGAACATCGTCCGCGTCGTGCGCGGCGAGCAGATCGGCACGCTCGTCGAGAGCGGCGAGCGCGTCGCCCCGGTCGCGCCGAAGGAGCCCCGCGCGGGGGCGTAGGCGGGCGGATGGCGCGCAAGGAGACCGAGGACGAGCGGGAGGCCCGCCGCCGGATCGCGCAGGCGCAGATCCGCCAGTTCCCCGATCCCGTGCTGCGCAGCGAGACGAAGCCGGTCGAGGAGTTCGACGACGAGCTGCGCGCGCTGGTGCAGCGCATGGTCGAGATCGGCGACGACGCGATCGGCGCGGGCCTCGCCGCCCCGCAGATCGGACTGCTCCGCCGCATCGCAGTCGTGAGCCTCGCCGACGACGACTGGTTCGCGATGATCAACCCGGAGATCGTCGAGTACTCCGACGAGACCGAGGTCGGCGGCGAGGGGTGCCTGTCCCTGCAGGTGCTGCTCCAGGACCAGCACTCCGTGCCCGTCGAGCGCAGCACGCGCATCCGCGTGCGCTGGCAGGACGAGGACGGCGAGGCGCACGAGGAGGAGTTCCTCGACATGCCGGCGCGGGTCGTGCAGCACGAGGTCGACCACCTGCACGGCGTGCTCACGGTGGACCGGGCCGAGCCCGAGGCGCGCCGCGAGGCGCTGCGGATCCTCCGGGAGAGGCTCAGCTGAACGCGCGCGCGCCGTTCGCGGGCACGTCCGCGTTCGGGGCCGAGGTGCTGCGCGGCCTGCTCGACGCTGGCGTCGAGGTGCCGCTCGTGCTGAGCCAGCCCGATCGCCCCGCCGGACGCCGGCGCGTGCCCACGCCACCGCCCGTCGCCGCGCTCGCGGTCGAGCTCGGCCTGCCGCTCGTCCAGCCCGAGCGCGCGATCGACGCGCTCGAGGCGCTCCGCGCCGTGGCGCCGCGGGCGATCGCGATCTGCGCCTACGGCCAGCTGCTTCCGGCCGAGCTGCTCGCGCTCTGCCCGTGGCTCAACCTGCATCCGTCGCTCCTGCCCCGCTGGCGCGGCGCCGCGCCGATCGAGCGCGCGCTGATGGCCGGCGACGCCGAGACCGGGGTGGCGATCATGGAGACGGTCGCGGCGCTCGACGAGGGGCCGATCGTCTCCGTCGACCCGATCCCGCTGTCCGACGACGCCGATGCGGCCTTCGTCGAGGCCGAGGCGCTGCGCCTCGGCGTGCCGGCGCTCGTCCGCGCGATCGCATCGGCCACGGAGGGCGGGCTCGTGACCGCGCCGCAGGCCGCCGCCGGCGCGACGTACGCCGCGAAGCTCGAGCGGGCCGATCGGCTGATCGACCCGCAGGCCGACGGCGTCGCGGCCACGGCGAACCGGATCCGCGCGCTGCGCCCGCACATCGGCGCACTGCTCGCCCTCGACGACGAGCCGTGCACGGTCTGGCGCGCATGTCCCGCGCCCGATGCGCTCGCGCCCGGCGCGATCGCGGCGACCGCCGACCGGCTCGTGGTGGGGCTCGCCGACGGTGCGCTCGAGATCGTGGAGCTGCAGGCCCCCGGGCGCCGGGCGCTCGACGCGCCCGCGTGGCTGCGCGGCCGCCGCGCGCTTCCGACGCGGGCCGCGCGACCGGCATGACGCCGCCGCGCGATCCCGCTCGCACCGTCGCCCTCGACGTGCTCCTGCGCCAGGAGAAGGAGGAGGCGTGGGTCGACCGCGCGTTCCCGGCCGAGGCCGCGCGGGCGCGGCTCGACGGGCGCGACCGCGGCCTCGCCGCGCAGCTCGTCAACGGCACCGTCAAGGCGCAGCGGCTGCTCGACGCCTGCGTGGCCGCGCTCGCCGACCGCGACCCGGCGCGCCTCGACCCGACGACGCGGTGCGTCGTGCGGCTCGGCGCGTACCAGCTGCTCCTGCTCGACCGCATCCCGCCGCACGCGGCCGTGTCGACCGCGGTTGACCTCGCCTCGGCCCGGCGCGGCAAGGGCGGCGCCGGGCTCGTCAACGCGCTCCTGCGGCGGGTGGCCGACGGCGGCCGGGCCTGGGTGGAGGCGCTGCCCGACGTGACGATCGAGGACGCGGCGCTGCGGCGTTCGTACCCGGACTGGATCGCCGAGCTGTGGGAGCGGGCGTACGGCCCCGACGCGGCGCGCGCCCTGATGGACGCGGGCAACGCGACGCCCGAGGTGGCGTTCCGCGTCTCGGCGCTGCGCCCCGGCGCCGACGAGCGCATCGCCGAGGAGTTCGCGCGGCTCGACTGCGCGCTGCGACCCGACGGGGACGTGCCGAGCGCGTGCGTGGTGGAGGGCGCCGTCGACCTCGCCGCCACGGCCGCGTTCCAGCACGGCGACCTCGTCCCGATGAGCCGCAGCGCCCAGCGCATCGCGCCGTTCCTCGGTCCCGAGCCCGGCATGCGGGTGCTCGACGCATGCGCGGCGCCGGGCGGCAAGTCGGGGCACATCGCCGACCTGCTCGGCGGCGGGCGCGGGCTGACGTGCGTGGAGCGCGATCCCGGCCGCGCCCGCGCGCTCGCCGAGGCGCTCGCGCGCCAGGGCGTGGAGGGGTGCGACCTGCTGCCGATCGACGTCTTCCAGCTGCCGGCCGAGCGCACGGGCTACGACCGCATCCTCGTCGACGCGCCGTGCACGGGCCTCGGCACGCTCGGCTCCCGCCCCGACGCGCGCTGGCGCCGCCAGCCCGAGGACGTCGCGCGCCTCGCGGCGCTGCAGCGCGGCATGGTCGACTTCCTCGTGCCGCGCCTCGCCCCGGGCGGCGTGCTCGTCCTCAGCCTCTGCACGCTCGGCACCGAGGAGTCGCGCGCCGCGGACGCGCACGCGATCGAGGCCCGCCTCGAGCTGCGCCCCGACCAGGGCGCGGGCGAGGGCTTCACGGCCGTCCGCCTGGCCGCGGCGCGGTAGCCGCCGGGCTGCCATGATCCGCGCATGGCGAACGACGCGTGGATCACCGACGTCCAGGTCTGCCCCTCGATCCTGGCGGCCGACTTCGGCGCCTTCCGCGCGCAGGTCGTCGAGCTCCTCGACGCCGGCGCCCGCACGTTCCACGTCGACGTGATGGACGGGCACTTCGTCCCCGTCATCACCTTCGGGCACGAGGTCGTCGAGGCGATCGCCGACGAGGTGCACGCCCGCGGCGGCGCGCTCGCCGTGCACATGATGGTCCAGGAGCCAGATCGCCTCGCGGCGGACTACGCCAAGGCCGGCGCCGACTCGTTCACGAACCACATCGAGGCGACGCGGGACATCCACCGCGCGCTCCAGATCGTCGAGGAGGCCGGGATGATTCCCGGCGTCACGCTCAACCCGGCGACGCCCGTGGCGGCCGTCGCCGAGGCGGCGCGGTACGCCCGCAACCTTCTCTGCATGAGCGTCAGCCCCGGGTGGGGCGGCCAGCGGTTCATCGCGGCGACCGCCGAGCGGCTGCCGCAGCTGCGCGCGCTCGCACGGTCCGACGCCGGCGTCGAGGTCGATGGCGGCGTGGCGTCCGACACCATCGTCGGATGCTACGAGGCGGGCGCCAACCGCTTCACCGCCGGCTCGGCGATCTACCGGCAGAAGAACCCCG
>JBPCSR010000065.1:0-9774 GCA_051006935.1 Gaiellales bacterium | reverse complement strand
CACGATGACGCTCGAGGTCCAGATGCTGGCCCGCGCGTGCGGCAAGACCAACATCCACTCGCTGGAGCCGGAGGACCTCGCGGCCCTCACGGTCGAGGCGGCTGCGATGGCCAAGGTCCCGCTCGCCGGCACCCGCTACATCCCGGGCGTCACCGAGGAGAAGACCCTCAACGAGATCAAGACGCTCCTCGAGCGCCATCTCGTGAACCCCGTCGACTACATCCCGACCGGCACGCCGGCGGCGACGCAGGGCGACTAGGAGCCATCATGTCCGACGCGAAGACCAACGTCGCCAACGAGCGGCACAACCCCGAGCTGACCATCGGCATCTCGGCCGAGTACCTCTCGGGCAAGCGCTTCGACTACCAGGAGGACATCAAGGCCAGCGCCGATGTCGATCTGATGGAGTCGACGCCGGGCCAGGACATCAACTGGCTCGAGGACATCCAGCTCCTCGAGGAGGACGGCGTCCCGGCCGTGTTCGACCGCTACTCCAACTCGTTCATCAAGATCTACTTCGACATCCCGAAGGGTCAGGAGGACGAGGTGGCGCGCAAGGTGCTGATCAAGCACCTGCAGAGCGGCAACTCCTACGGCATCCAGCTGAAGGAGGCGCACGCCAAGTTCCCGCAGCCCGAGCTCGGGCCGTGGGTCAAGGGCTCGAAGACCGTCGGCACCGACTGGAAGCCGTCGGTGCTGCCGGGCTGGGAGGCGCCGGAGGGCCACTAGCCCACCGGCTCGACCAGCACGTCGCATGTCCCTCGGGGCGGGCCTTCGGGCCCGCCCCGAGGCATTTGCGGGGCGATGCGCCGGTGGCGGCGGGTCAGCTCCCGCCCATCAGGCGCCCGAGCTCCCGCGCCGCGTCGAGCAGGGCGGGGAGGGCGGCCTGGCGGGCCGCGGCGTCGAAGCGGTCGCTCGGGCCCTGGACGCCGAGGATCGCGACGAGGCCGCCCGCGTGCCCGACGACGGGCGCGGCCAGTGCCGCGAGGTCGTCCTCGCGCTCGCCGTCGGCCTCGCCCCAGCCGCGCGCGCGCGTCTCGGCGACCGCCGTGCGCAGCGCGTCCGGATCGGTGATCGTGCGCGCCGTGAAGGCCTCGAGGCGCTCCGGGAGCTCGGTCTCGCGACCGGCGCCGAGCGCGAGCACGACCTTGCCCACCGCGGTCGCGTGGGCGATCGACGGGCGGCCGACGAGGGCCGCGGAGCGCACGCTGCGGCGGCTCGGCACGTGATCGACCGTGACGCCCTCGCCCGCGGCGGGGAGGGACAGCGTCGCCGTCTCGCCGGTCAAGTCGGCGAGGCGCTCGAGCACGGGGCGGGCGACCGTGCGGACGTCCAGGCGCTGCAGCACGTGCGTGCCGAGCTGCAGCAGGCGCACGCCGAGGCGGTAGCGGCCCGTCGCCTCGACCTTCTCGACCAGACCGTGCCCGGCGAGCGTGCCGAGCAGGCGCGAGGCGGACGAGGGGGAGACCTCGAGACGGCGCGCGAGGTCGTTGACGCCCAGCGGCTCCGGTGCGTCGGCGAGGATCTCGAGCACGAGCAGCGCGCGTTCGACCGCGGCGACGGGACGTCCGGGTGTTGCCATGTGGGCAAGGCTACCCGGTCTCGTATGCTGTCGCCGATGGAGGCGACGGCGACCCGGTCGGCATTCGCGGCGCTGCGCGCGCACTTCCCGGCCCGCTGGCAGCTCGCGCTGCGCTTCGGCGTCGTCGTCGGCGCGCCCTTCGCCGCCGGCACGTCGGCCGGCGCGCATCCGCTCGGCGCGATCGCCGCCGCCAGCGCGCTCCTGATCCTGCTGCTCGGGCCGCCCGGCTACGGCCTCGCACGGCGCGCGCAGGTGATCGGCCTCGCGCTCCTGATCGGCCTCGTCGCCGCCGTCGGGGCGCTGATCCAGAACCACGAGGTGCTGCTCGTCGCCCTCCTGCTCCTGGTCGGCGCCGTCTTCGCCTTCGCCCGCATCGTCGACCGCTCGGCGGCCACGGTCGCGCTCGTCCCGATCGTCGGTCTCCTGATCGGCGCCGGCAGCTCGGATGGCGTGCGCTCGGCGCTCGAGCTGGTGCTCGCCTCGCTGATCGGGGGCGCGCTGTACCTGCTCCTGCTCGATCGCGTGTGGCCGAGCACCGAGCACCCCTCCGTGGCGCTGGAGGGCCGTGCGCACCGGCTCCTGCCCGCGCTCGTGGCCGCCCTGCCCGTCGGCTACATCCTCGCCTCGGCCGTCGTCGACTGGCACATGGCGGCCTACGCCTTCGCGCTGCTCGCCGCGCTGCTGATCCTGGACGCCCGCGGCGCCCACCGCACGACGCGCCACGAGCTGCTCGGCTTCGTGGCGATCCTGGTCCTCGTCGCCGTCGAGGTGCGGATACCCGTGCGCGTGGATGTGATGGTGCTCACGGCGCTCATCGTCGCCATCGTCGGGGCCTGGCGCGCCGAGCGCGGCACGGTGCCGCTGTGGAGCATCCTCGGCACGCTGCTCGTGCTGATCGCGTCGGTCTCGTAGGACCCCGGAAACGACTGCGGGGCGGTCCGGAGACCGCCCCGCAGGGGTCGAACGGATCCGCGGTGCCCTAGTGGGACACGGACGCGGCGGCCTTCTCGGGCACCAGCATCTCCTCGGCGAAGCGGGAGAGCCGGAAGGGCTCGATCAGGTCGGGCGTGCGGTTCGTGGCGATCAGCTCCGCCATCGTCTCGCCGCAGACGGCCGAGGCCTTGAAACCCCACGTGCCCCAGCCGGCGTCGATCAGGAAGTTCTCGACCTCGGTCTTGCCCATGATCGGGCTGTAGTCGGGGGTCATGTCGCAGTAGCCGGTCCACTGGCGCTGGATCTTCAGGCGCGCCAGGAGCGGCACCACGTCCAGGGCGTTCGCCGTGGAGTGCTCGAGGAACGTGTTCGTCGAGCGCATGCTGTACGTGGTGTACGGCTCGATCTCGGAACCGATCAGGATCTCGCCGCGGTCGGTCTGCGAGATGTACGTGTGCAGCGAGGCCGACACGATGATCTTGTGCAGCAGCGGCTTGACCGGCTCGGTCACGAACGCCTGCAGCGGATGGTTCGTGATCGGCGTGCGGACACCCGCGAGGTCGGTGACCTGCGTGGTCCAGCCGGCCACGGCGCTCATCACGATGCCCGCGTCGATCGGGCCCTGGTTCGTGTCGACGCCGATGCACTTGCCCGCGGCGTCCTTGCGGACGGCGGTGACCTTCACGCCCTGGTGGATGTGCCCGCCGCGCATCGAGAACTGCGAGCCGTAGCCCCACACGACGGCGTCGTGGCGGAGCACGGAGCCCGGCGGGTGGTACAGCGCCGCCTCGATCGGGTACGGCACGTCGAGCGACATGTTGAGCTCGGGGCAGAGCTCCGCGATCTCGTCGCGGAAGATCAGCCGGGAGTCGACGCCCAGGATCTTGTTCGTCTCGGCGCGCTCGCGCTGCACGCGCACCGACGAGTCGGTGTGCGCGAGCGTGAAGTGACCCAGGTTCGACATCATCATGTTGAAGTCGAGGTCCTGGGACAGGCCGCGCCACAGCTCCATCGAGCGCTCGTAAAACCGGATGCCCTCGGGCGTGCGGTAGTTCGAGCGGACGATCGTGGTGTTGCGGCCGGAGCCGCCGGCGCCGATGTAGTTCATCTCGAGCACCGCGATGTTCTCGGGCTTGAGACCGTGGTTCTTGACCAGGTAGTACGCCGTGCCGAGGCCGTGCGCGCCGCCGCCGATGATGACGACGTCGTACGACTTCTTCATCGGGTACTTCTTGAAGAACGTGCGTCCTCGCAGGAGACCGCTCACGAGACTGCCACTCCTTCCGTGCCGACGCCGAGCGCGTTCTGCGCGGGCGCGGCGACCTCATGCATGTTGACGTGGTGGCCGGCGTGGACCAGCGACTCGTGCACGTGCTCGACGACCTCGCCGCCCGTCATGATGTCGATCCGGTTCGGCCGGACGAAGAGCTTGCCGGCCACGTGGCAGACCTTGCCGACGGTGAAGACCGGCTCGCCGTTGGAGGTGGGGAGCTTCCAGTTCGCCTCGCGGGCGAACACCTCCTCGACGCCCTCGCCGACGAGCGAGAAGAACGACCAGCCGTCGGTGTGGTCGACGACGAGCGCGGCATTTCCCTCGCCTGCGAGCTGGCCCTGGAGATCGTCCAGGAGCGCCGCAGCGGTGCCGGGCTCGCCGACGAAGACCACCTCGTCGGGCGCGATGCGGCCCATCAGCGTGCCGCTGGGCTGCCTGAGCCCGTCGAGCGCCGCCTCCTTGCCGAAGCAGCGGATCTTCGCTGCACCTTTGACTTCGAACAGATCAGGCACGGAGCTTCACTCCCTCGGGGTCGTAGAAGGCGTGGTCGCCGATGGTGGCCGGCGCGCCGCCGATGGTGATGGTACCGCCCGCCTTCGCATGCTCGGTCACGACCCATGCGAGGCCGACGGGGTGGCCCAGGACGTACGACATCTTCGAGGACGTCACGCGTCCCGAGAGATTGCCGCCGATCGTGACGATCGAGCCCTCGGCGGGGGTCGCCATGCCGGGCTCCATCTTCCACGGGACGAGCGTCTCACGCGGGGTGCGACGCTGCGCGCGGACGAGCGCGGCCTTGCCGACGAAGTCGGGCTTGTCGAGCTTGACGGCCCAGTCCATGTGCACCTTCCAGGGCGTCGTCTCGAAGTCCGTGTCCTGGGAGATGATGATGTGGCCCTTCTCCAGGCGGAGGAGGCGCTGGGCGTCGAGGCCGAAGGGGCGGATGTCCCACTCCTTGCCGGCCGCGAGGATCGCGTCCCACATCTCGACCGCGTGGGCGGCCGGGAAGTGCAGCTCGTAGGCGAGCTCGCCGACGAAGCCGAGGCGGATCGCCAGGCAGGGGACGCCGTTGACCGTGATGCGGCGGTGCCGCAGGTACGGGAACGTCTCCTTGTCGATCGGGTCGTCCGTCAGCTTCTCGAGCAGGTCACGGGCGTGCGGGCCGGCGACGTTGACGGCGGCGAGCGACGCGGTCTGGTTGACGACGAAGACGTCGAGACCCCAGGCCTCGCGCCAGTCGAGCATCCACGACTCGAGGCGCTCGGCGCCCGACGTCGTGACGGTGCAGTAGAACGCACCGCCCTCGAGGGCGCAGACGGTGCCGTCGTCGATGATGACGCCGCCCTCCTCGAGCATCAGGCCGTAGCGCAGCTTGCCGGGCTCGAGGTCCGCGACGCGCATCGGGTAGATGCGCTCGAGGAACTCGACCACGTCGGGGCCGGCGAGCAGGAACTTGCCGAGCGTGCCGACGTCGATCACGCCGACGCGATGGCGCACGGCCTCGTACTCGGCCTGCATGTCGCCGTACGAGAAGATGCGCTTCCACGGGCCGGCCCAGAGGGTCGACGCGCCCATCTCGAGGTGCTTCTGGTGGAGCGGGGTATGGCGCTCGATGTGGTGGCGCGCACCCGCAGCCGCCTGCTCGAGGCGGATCGGGCGCACCGGCGGGCGCAGCGTCGTCGGCGCGGAGACCCGGGCCGCCTCGGCGGGCGTCTTGCGGTGCGCGATGGCCCGCAGCTGGTCGGCGCAGAGGCGCCCCTGGCACGGTCCCATCGTGACGGTCGTGTAGCGCTTGAGCAGCTCGGCGGACTCGAAGCCCTCGTCGATCGCCTGCTCGACCTCCTTGACCGACACGTCCTCGCAGAGGCAGACGTAGCCGGCGGTGCCGCACTGGCGCGGCTCCGAGGCGGGCGGGTTGACGTAGAGCGGGAGTCCGGCCGCGGCGGCCGCACCGGCCTCCGTGCCGCTCTGCTGCGCCGCGGCGAGATCCATGCCCGGCGCCGCCGCGTCGCCCGCGAGGACGCACGGCAGGTCGTAGGCGAGGCGGGGGAGGTGCATGTTCTGCTGGATCTCCGCGCCGCAGGCGAGGATGTCGCAGGCGATCTCCTCGGTGGAGCCGCTCGCCGTCTTGACGACGACGCCGCTCAGCTTCTTGCGGCCCTTGGCCTCGACGATCTCGCCGGCGACCTGGCGGTTGCCGACGCCGCTCGCATCGACGCCCGGCCCCGTCACGACCGCGGCGACGGTCATGCCGGCCGCGGCGAGGGTCCTGGCGTGCTCGACGGCCTCCTGGGTCTCGGCCCAGACGACGGCGGTCTCACCGGGCTTCACGCCGTGCGCGCCGGCGAGTCGGGCGGCACCGCGCGCCATGAAGACGCCGGGGAGGTCGTTGTTCTCGAAGATGCGGTGCATCTCCATCCCGCCCGACGCGATCACGACGTTCGCCGGGTGGATGTGGATCGTCTGCTCCGCCGTGATCGCGAGGACCATCGGGCCCTCGTAGATGCCGATCGCGGAAGTGCCCGGGTTGAGCTCGATGTTCGCGTTGCCGGCGACCTTGGCGGCCAGCGCGTCGATCGCGTCCTTGGTCGGGCCCGCGGCGACGCGGAGGCCCGGCTTCGAGCCTTCGTCGATCACCATCACGCGCTTGCCGGCGTCGGCGGCGGCAAGCGCGGCCGAGAGGCCGGCCACACCTGCGCCGATCACGAGCACGTCGGGATGCCGGTTGATGCGGTCGATGTCCTTCGGCGCGTCGTTCTTGTCGGAGAACCCGAGACCCGCGACGCGGCGGATGACGCCCTCGGCCATCGGCCATGCGAACTTCGGCTTGACGCCGGCCTTGTAGTAGAAGCCGACGGGCATCAGCGGGTGGAACTTGTCGATCACGTTGAGCGCGTCGCGGTCCACCGACGGCCACGCGTTCTGGCGCGAGACCTGCTGGCCGTCCTTCGCCTCGCACATGCAGGCGCGGACGTTGACCTCGCCGTCGACCGTGACCAGGCAGTTCGGGCAGTCGCCCGACAGGCAGTAGAGGCCGCGCGGGCGGTGGTACTTGAACGAGCGGGAGAAGACGCGGACGCCGTCCCGGTACAGGGCCGAGGCGAGCGTGTCGCCCGGCTGAATGGCGACCTCGCGCCCTTCGAATTCGATGCTCACGCCGAACCCTCCGTGTACTCCTCGCCCGGCTGCGCCAGGACGATGTTCGAGCGCGTGTCGCGCACGATCGTGTACCAGCGACGCGTGCCGCTGGAGTGGAACCACCGCTCGCGCTGCACGCCGGCGGCGTTGGTGCGAAGCCACAGGTGGGCGATCGCCTCCTCGTCCGGGGCGTCAGGTGCCAGAGGGGGACGCACCTCGCCGCCGTACGAGAATTCGCTGACGGGGCGAAGGCCAAATGGGGTTTTGATGTGGAAGTGGCTCACAGTGGTTCACAGGGTAGGGGGCGTGTTTCGGCCGTGCATTGTGGAAGGTATACACACTCCGGGCGGTGTTTGCTGGAGATACCGCCCCTGATCCGCCCGTTCGCGGGCTGTAGCCTCTGCACAGCGCCGATCCGGTCCCGTTCGAGTCGGCGCAGGAGGCGGGTGATCGCGGTAGGTTCCCGCCGGACATGCCACGGAGGAGTAGGTCGAACCGATGAAGTCGAGCCTTGAAATCGCCCAGGAGCACGTGCTCCAGCCGATCGCGGACATCGCCGCCGAATACGGCATCCAGCCTGACGAGCTCGAGCTCTACGGCCGCTACAAGGCGAAGATCGAGCTCTCGATCCTCGACCGGCTCAAGGACACGCCGGACGCCAAGATCGTCAACGTCACGGCGATCACGCCGACCCCGGCGGGCGAGGGCAAGACGACGACCTCCGTGTCGCTGACGCAGGGCATGGGCAAGATCGGTCGCCGCGCGATGCTGGCGCTGCGCGAGCCCTCGCTCGGCCCCGTCTTCGGCGTCAAGGGCGGCGCGGCGGGCGGCGGCTACGCCCAGGTCGTCCCGATGGAGGACCTCAACCTCCACTTCACCGGCGACGTGCACGCGATCACCGCCGCCAACAACCTCCTGTCGGCGCTCGTCGACGCGCACATCTTCCACGGGCACAGCCCGCAGATCGAGACGGTCACCTGGCGCCGCGCGATCGACGTCACCGACCGCTCGCTGCGCAACATCGTGACGGGCCTCGGCGGAAAGAGGAACGGCATCCCGGCCGAGTCCGGCTTCGACATCACCGCCGCCTCCGAGGTGATGGCGATCATGGCGCTGGCCAACGACATGGCCGATCTGCGCAAGCGCCTCGGCGCGATCACCGTCGGCTACACGAAGGACGGCGACCCGGTCACCGCCGAGGACGTCAAGGCCGCCGGCTCGATGGCCGTCCTGCTGCGCGACGCGATCAAGCCGAACATCGTCCAGACGCTCGAAGGCCAGCTGTGCCTGATGCACTGCGGCCCGTTCGCCAACATCGCGCACGGCAACAACTCGATCATCGCGGACCGCATCGGCCTCAAGCTGGGCGAGTTCCTGATCACGGAGTCCGGCTTCGCCGCCGATCTCGGCATGGAGAAGTTCATGGACATCGTGTGCCGCGTCGGCAACCTCAAGCCGCACGTGGTCGTGATCGTCGCGACGGTGCGCGCGCTGCGCCACCACGGCGGCGGCGACTGGCAGTCGACGGCCGACATGGCGCAGATGCGCGCCGAGGTCGAGACCGGCATGGCCAACCTCGCCAAGCACATCGAGAACGTCCGCGCCTTCGGCATCCAGCCGGTGGTCACGATCAACACGCGCCCCGACGACGAGCAGGAGCTGCTCGAGCTGATCAAGCAGCTCTCGCTCGAGGCGGGCGCCTACGGCGCCGCGATCCACAACGGCTTCGGCGCCGGCGGCGACGGCGTCACCGAGCTCGCGGAGATCGTGTGCGCCGCGGCCGACGAGCCGTCGAACTTCACGATGCTCTACGAGGACGCGGACCCGGTCGCCGTCAAGATCGAGAAGGTCGCCAAGGCGGTCTACGGCGCCGACGGCATCGACCTCTCGCCGGCCGCCCAGGCCGCGATCGCGCGCTTCGAGAAGGAGGGCATCTCGCACCTCCCGATCTGCATGGCGAAGTCGCACCTGTCGCTGTCGCACGATCCGACGCTGCGCAACCGCCCGACCGGCTTCACCGTGCCGATCCGCGACATCCGCTCCTACACGGGCGCGGGCATGCTGGTGCCGCTCTGCGGCGAGATGCTGCAGATGCCCGGACTGGGCGCGGTGCCCGCGGCCAACGCGATCGACATCGCGCCCGACGGGACCGTGGTCGGGCTCTTCTAGGGGATTCACGCGAAGGCCCCGTCGCCGGCTGCGGTCGGAGACGGGGCCTTTTGCGTATTCGGGGCGGTCGGCTGCGCTGCGGTCGTCGCTGAGGGGCCGCTCCGGGCTGGCTGCGCCGCGGCCGCCGATCAGGCGACGCTCGGGGCTGGCTGCGCCGCGGCCGCCGATCAGGCGACGCTCGGAGCTGGCTGCGCAGGAGCCGTCTGGTCGCGCTGGTGGCCGGCCGCGTTCTCGGGGGTCTGGCCCCGCTCATCGCGCCGCCCCGAGGGCGGGCCGAGGCGAGGCCGCACCTGCGGCGCGATCGGCGGTGCCAGACCCCGTCGATCGGAGGAATTTGCCTGTCGGGGTGGTGGCGGAGGTGGTGCCGAAAAGCAAACGGCCCCCTGGTGCACCGCGCTGCGGTGCACCAGGGGGCCGTTGACGTTGCGGACTAGCTCTGCGACGCCTCGGCGAGCAGCTCCTCAGCGAGGACCTTCTTCTGCTCGGGGGTCATCTTCTTCGTCTCGTTCTTGATGGCGCGCTCGTTGACGACCTGGTTCCAGTAGTCGAGCGACTCCATGCCGAGCAGGGCGGTCTTGCCGACGAACTGGCGCAGGACCTCGTTCGTCGGGCCCATCACCCAGCCGGCCTTGCCGTCGCGCACGTAGCGCTCCAGCTCGAGCGGCGACTTCTTGTACGA
>JBPCSR010000064.1:0-6825 GCA_051006935.1 Gaiellales bacterium | reverse complement strand
CCCGCGTCCTGCGGCACCAGCTGGATCTCGGTGGTGCCGCGACGCTGCTCGGCGCGCGAGAGGTCGCTGCGCAGGCGACCGCCGACGAGCACCTCGCCGGTCTCGGCAGACTCGAGCCGGACGGCGATCCGCGCGAGCGTCGACTTGCCGCACCCCGACTCGCCGACGAGCGCGACCGACTCGCCCTCGCCGACCGTCACCGTCACGCCGCGCAGCGCGTGCAGGCGCTTCCGGCCGAACCGCGCGCCCGACGCACGGTAGGTCCGCGTGACGTCGCGCAGCTCGAGCAGCGGGCTAGACACGCGCGGCCTCCGGCACCGGGTTGATGCACGCGAGCGCGCGCCCCTCGCCGATCGCGGCGAGCGCAGGCGGCTCGGCGGCGCACGCCGGCAGCACGCGCGTGCAGCGCGGCGCGAACGGACAGCCGGGCTCCGGGTGCGTCGGGTCGGGTGGCGCGCCGGGGATGCCGCGCAGCACGGTTTCCTCGGAGCCCGAGAGGGTCGGCGCGCTCGCCACGAGCGCCTCGGTGTAGGGGTGGCGCATGTCGGCGAACGCCTCGTCCACGGCGCACTGCTCGACCGTGCGTCCGCCGTACATGACGGTCACGCGGTCGGCGGCGCTGGCCACGACGCCGAGGTCGTGGGTGATCAGGAGCACTCCGACGCCGAGCTCGCCGACGAGGCCCTGGAGCAGCTCGAGGATCTGCGCCTGCACCGTCACGTCGAGCGCCGTCGTCGGCTCGTCGGCGATCACGAGGCGCGGCTCGTTGGCGATCGCCATCGCGATCATCACGCGCTGCCGCAGCCCGCCCGAGAGCTGATGCGGATAGGCGTCGAAGCGCTCGCGCGCCCGGGGGAAGCCCACGAGCCCGAGCGCCTCGATGGCGCGGGCATCGGCGGCCGCGCGGTCGACGCCCCCGTGGATGCGCACGGCCTCGGCGACCTGCCGCCCGATCGTCAGCGACGGGTTCAGCGACCCGATCGGGTCCTGGAAGACCATGCCCGCGACGGCGCCGCGCACCCGCGCAAGCCCCGCCTCGTCGAGCGCGCGGACGTCCTGCCCGCCGACCTCGACGCGCCCCTCGGCGATCGTCACGTTGTCGGGCAGGAGCCGCAGCGCCGCCAGCGCGGTCAGGGTCTTGCCGCTGCCCGACTCGCCGACGAGGCCGACGATCTCGCCGGCACGCACGTGCACGTGCGCGTCGGCCACCGGGCGGGCGATCGAGCGGCGGATGCGCGCCTCGAGCGCGAGCCCCTCGATCGCGAGGACGGTGTCCGCGGCCATTGGGCGAGGGTAGCAGCGGCGCGCGGCGCCGCCCGCTCGGACCCGCGCGGCCTACGCCACGCACACCCGCGCGACCAGGCGGCCGTTCGGGCAGGTGGCATCGGTCCAGGTCACGCCGGTCAGGATCGCACCGGTCAGATTCGCCTGATACAGAAACGCCTTGGTCAGATTGGCACTCGTCGCGTTGGCGGTGGCGAGGTTCGCGCCGGTCAGGCGGGCCTGGGTGAGGTTCGCCTTGGCCAGGTTCGCCCCCGACAGCACCGCGTGCGTCAGCGTCGCGCCGACCAGCTTCGCGCCCGCCAGATTCGCGCCATGGAAGGTCGCGCCCGTCCCGTCCGCGTACGTGAGGTCTGCGCCATGCAGATGTGCGCCGGTCAGATGGGTGGCGTGCAGCGTCGCGCCCAGCAGGCGCGCCGACGTCAGCGTCGCACCGGTCAGGTTCGCGCCCGTCAGGACGGCGCCGTTCAGGTTCGCCTTGGTCAGGATCGCGTTGCTCAGGATCGCGTGACTGAGATTCGCGTTGTTCAGCGTCGCCCCGGTGAGATCCGCCGACGACAGGTCCGCGTACCGCAGGTCGGCATGAGCGAGGTTCGCACCTCGAAGGTTCTTGTGGGCGAGCGCGGCGTGCGGGCACACCGCGTGCGCCGCGATCGTGCATTCCGCGGTGGTCTCCGCTGCCGCCTGCGCAGCGCCGAGCGCCAGCGCGATGGTCACGGCGAGGAGGATGGGGGCGAGGTGGCGTCGCATCAGTGGACTCCCGCGTCGGGGGTGGAGCATGCGCCGTCGATCACGGCGGCGGCGGGGTGCACCCGTCGACGACGCCATCGTAGAGGTCCGGCGGGATGCCGGGGGCGCGACCGGCCCACCGTCCGCTCGCGCGGGTCTCGGCGACCGCCGACGTGCGCACCGAACCGCGAACCGCCTGCACCCCTGCGTCGCGGTGGCGCACGAAGAGCCGACGCGCGGATTCGAACCGCGGACCCCTTCATTACGAGTGAAGTGCTCTACCAACTGAGCTACGTCGGCGTACGGGCGAAGCCTAATGCGCCGACACGCCGGATTGCGTCACTTCGGCAGTGCTCCCGCCGCCGGCGTCGGCAGGGCCGCGACGACATCGCCGCCGTCGAACTGGCACGTCATCACGAGCTCGACGGACGAGTCCATCGCGAGGCCCTGGCAGCCGATCGCGGCCCGTGCGCAGAGCCCCGCCTGGCCGAACACGTCGACGAGCAGCTCCGTCGCAGCGTTGATCACGCGCGGCTGGCCGGCGAAGCCCGGCGCGGAGTTGACGTAGCCGGTCAGCGTGATCATCCGCTGCACGCGGTCGAGCGAGCCGAGCGCGAAGGCCATCACGCGCAGCGACTCGACGCACGCGAGCCGCGCTGCCTCGCGCGCCTCGTCGATCGAGACGCCGTCGCCGACCACGCCGGGGAGGTGCGCGGCGCCGTCCTGCGTGGCGACGGTGCCGGACAGATGCAGCAGGTCGCCGTACGCTACGTGCGAGAGGAACATCGCCCCGGACGGATCCTCGTTGCCGTACATGGCGGCGAGATCCACGTCGAGGATCCCGAGCGCCGCCGCACGGGCGTGCGCGCCCACTAGTGGTGCGCGGTCGGCACGACCACCACGGGGCAGGCCGAGTGGCCCGTCACCTGCTGGCCGACCGAGCCGAGCAGGAGGCCGGTGAAGCCGCCGTGCCCGCGCGAGCCGATCACGAGGAGATCGGCCTTCTCCGCGGCGGCGAGCAGGACCGCACCGGGGCCGCCTTCGACCACGTGATGCTCGATCTCGAGGCCCTCGGGCATGTCGGCCTTGGCGATCACGGCCTCCTGGGCCGCGCGGCCGTCGCTCTCGAGCTCATCGACCGGGTACGGCGCCGGCAGGCCGCCCGGGCTCAGCGCGGTGACGGGGATCGACCAGGCGGTGACGACGCGCAGCGTGTGCCCGTGCGCCGCAGCCTCCTTGGCCGCCCACTCGAGAGCGGGAACCGAACGATCCGAACCATCTACGCCAACGGCGACAACGCCCATCTGAGGCCTCCTCGGGAATGCACGGAAACTGTACGACAGATGACGCTGCGGGTTCGCCGCGGACGTCCCGTCAGCGCGCCACCTCGCGCACGTCGTCGAGGCGGATCGGCAGCTCGCGATCGTCGTCGAAGCGCACGATCACCGCGTCGGACGGCACGTTGACCCCGCGCACGACGCCGCGGCCCTCCGGCGTCTCCACCGTGCGCCCCACGGCAGGCGCGCGATCGCGGAACGACCGGTACAGCGGATGCTCGAACGCGAGGCAGCAGCGCAGCCGGCCGCACAGGCCCGTCACGCGGCCGGGGTTGACGGGCAGCTCCTGGTCCTTCGCCATGCGCAGCGTGATGCGCTTCTCGTGCGCCGGGAAGCGGGTGCAGCAGAGGACGTCGCCGCAGAGGCCGTAGCCGCCGGTGATGCGCGCGCCGTCGCGCGGGCCCACCTGGCGCGCCTCGATGCGGATGCCGAGCTGGCGCCCGACGTCCTGCGCGATGGGGCGGAGGTCGACGCGCTCCTCGCTCGTGAACCCGATCACCACGCGGCGCCCGTCGAAGGGCATCTCGGCGCCGTGCACCTTGACGCCGCGGTGGCGCTTGACCACCTCGCGCCGGAAGTCCCGCCGCACGGCTGCGGCGCGCTCCCGCTGGTCGCGCCGCAGCGCGTCGTCCTCGGGCGTGGCCACGCGCAGCACGCGGAAGACGCGCTCGGGCGCCTTGCCCTCCAGCTCGTGCGCCGCCTGCACGACGCGGCCGTACTCCTCGCCGCGCGCCGACTCGCAGATGACGCGGTCGTTCCACGCCAGCTCGTGGCCGTTGGGGTCGAGCGGCTCGACCGCGCCGCCGGACTGGAAGACGACGCCGACGACGATCACGCCGTGACCGCCTCGCGGTGACGCGCCATGCCGATGCGCGCGTAGACCGCGGCGAGCGCAAGCGGGACGTTGATCGGCTGGGCCAGTGCGCGACGCACGTCGTCGACGCCGTCGATCGCGTGCTCGAGCCGAGCCCGCGGGATCTCCGCGCCGATCCGCACGAGCACGTCGGCGGGGAGGCCGGAGCCGGCGCGGTCGGCCGCGTCGGCCTGCGCGCAGACGGCGTCGCGGAGCACGAGCTGCACGGTCGCGATCACGGCGCGCATCATGTCGGTCTCGGCGCGGCGGCGACGGCGGTTCGCCGAGGCGGTGCCCGCCGTCTCGATGCGCTTGCGCTCGCGATCGAGCTCGCGCGACGACGGCAGCCGATCGAGGCGCTCGAGCTGGGCCGCGGTGGCCGCCTTGGCCTCGGCCTCGGCCGCTTCGCCGACCGCCTTGACCCCGGCGTACGTGCGCTGCACCGCGGCGTCCTCGGCGAGCCCCTCGGTGAGCAGCGCGGCGACGTCGCGCTCGATGCCGTCGACCCACGCGCCGACCGACGGGTCGGCGGCGAGGCGCTGCGCGAAGGCGAGGTCGCCCCGCGCGCGGCGCCCGATCGCCTGCGCGGCATCGGCGGGCGTGCCCGCCGCGATGAGACGCTCGGCGATGGCGCTGGCGGCAAGCGGGGGGAAGGCGACGGGCTGGCAGCGCGAGCGCACCGTCGGCAGCACGCGGTGCAGGTCGTCGGCGATCAGGATCAGCACCACGTCGCCCGGCGGCTCCTCGAGCGTCTTCAGGAACGCGTTGGCCGCATCGCGGTTGAGGCGGTCGGCCTCGTCGACGATGCCCACGCGGCGCGCGCCCTCCTGCGGGCGGTAGCGCAGCGCGCCCGCCAGCTCGTGCACCTGGTCGACGAGCAGCACCTCGCCCTCGGGCTCGATCATCGCGAGGTCGGGATGGCTGCCGGGGACGATGCGCCGCACGTCGCAGCCGAGCAGCGCGGCCGCGAAGGCGCGGGCGGCGTCGCGCTTGCCCGTGCCGGCGGGGCCGTGCAGCAGGTAGGCGTGCGCGGGCTCGCGCAGCGCCGCGTCCAGCAGCACCGCCGCACGCGGCTGGCCGGGCAGCTCGAACATCACGGCCGCAGCCCCTCGAGCGCGTCCCAGATGCGGGTGCCCACCTCGTCGACCGTGCCACGCGCGTCGACGAGACGCACCCGCTCGGGCTCGAGCTCCGCGAGCGCGAGGAAGCCCTCGGCGACGCGCTCGTGGAAGTCGGCGCCGGCGGCCTCGATGCGATCGGGCTCGTCGTCGCGGCGATTGACGCCGTGCAGCACGAGCGTGCGCGCCGGCAGCACGCCGTCGGTGGCGAACAGCGACGCGGCGCGGATCGGCTCCACGCCGAGGCCGCGCGCCAGCCCCTGGTACACGAGCGAGCTGTCGATGAAGCGGTCGCACACGATCCACGCGCCGCGCGCCAGCGCCGGTGCGATCACCTCCTGGGTGATCTCGGCGCGGGCCGCGGCGAACAGGAGCGCCTCGGCGCGGTCGCCCATCGTCACGGCCGGATCGAGCAGGAGCGCGCGGACGCGCTCGCCGAGCTCCGTGCCGCCGGGCTCGCGGCACTGCACCACCTCGAGGCCCGCTGCCCGCAGGCGCTCGGCCAGGAGAGCCGCCTGCGTGGTCTTGCCGACCCCGTCAGGGCCTTCGAGGCTCACGAACATGTAACAAGCCTAGTGCGGGGCCCCGATCCGGGCCGCCAGCGGCAGGAACGCCCGCGGGCATGGAGAACCTCCGCGGCAATGGCTGCTGCAGAGAATCCCTTCCTCCTCGACACCGGCGCGTGGGTCGCCGTCCGCCGGCGGCGCTTCTTCGAGCGCTTCGCCGTGTGGGGCATCCTCGCCGGCGCGGTCGTCCTGACCGGCGCGGCGCTCTGGGCCGGCCTCTCGCTGTACGGCGCGATCGCGCACCGCGCGACCGCCTCGAACCAGCCCGAGCCGGCCGCCGCCGTGCCCGCGCCGCCGATCGCGCAGACCCCGGTGATCGTCTGGAACGGACTCGGCGAGGACGGCGTCGCCGCCGAGGCCGCGCGCCAGCTGATGGTGCGCACGTACCCGATCACATCGGTCGGCAACGCGCCCGACCAGAGCTACATGCACACGTACGTCATGTACCAGCACGGCGACGCCGCCGGCGAATCGGCCGCGCGCGCGCTGATCCGCCGCATGCACTTCGACGGCGCCGTCGTCCAGCCGATGGACGGGGTCCGCAAGGACCAGCTCGAGGGCGCGCGCCTGCTCGTGATCGTCGCGGATCCCCTGAAGAACCACTAGCCGTCCTCGGCGCCGCGGCACGTACCATCAGAGCCGTGCGTCCCGAACCGCGCTTCAGCCCGACGGCGGCCGTGCTGCTGGCAGCACCCGCCGTGGTCCTCTCGGTGTGGGGCGTCCTGTTCGCGGCCGGCGGCCTCAGCCCCGGCGCCGCCGACCTGATCGCCGCGAGCACCGCGGCGCCTGCCGGCATCGTGCTCGGCCTGATGGCGATCGGCTGGTGGCCGTTCGAGCTGCCATCGCCCGCGGGGCTGGTCGCGGCCGGCGGGCTGCTCGTGTTCTCGGTCGTCGCCGCCTTGAGCGGCTTCTGGTCGCTGTCGGCCACCGACTCCGTCGAC
>JBPCSR010000063.1:0-13527 GCA_051006935.1 Gaiellales bacterium | reverse complement strand
GATCAGGACCATCGGGAACGGGCGCCACCGCTTCGGCGCCGCGAGGCGCGCAAGTGCCGGCTGGCGATACGAGGTGCCGGCGACCTGCATGATCGAGATGACGTCCCCGCAGTGCGGCACGAGCGTGGCGTGCAGCGTCGCCGTCTTCGCGGGCGGGTCGACGATGCGCACGCGCACGGGGCGCGGCTCGGGGAGGGTGTCGGGGAAGAGCAACACCTCGTGGTCGGGGCGGGGTCAGCGGGGCTTACGCGCGCGAGGCGCCGCGATGCCGTTCGGGACTAGTCGTCGAGGTCCCTGCGGCACGCCAGCAGGTGCGCTGTGATCTCCGGGCTCATCATCGCGCGCCCGTGGCACTCGACGGCGTCGACGTCCATTACAACTGCGGCCTCGCGTTCGGCGGCGCCGGGATCGAATCGCCGAACATGCCGTACTGCTTGAGCGTGTGGAACTCGCGCGGCGTCCAGTCGAGCAGGATCGTCATGCCCACCACGCGGTCGTAGTCGTCCGGATGGCAGAGCAGCTCGTTGATCAGGCGCGGACCCGGCTCGCGGGGCGCGAACGAGCAGATCGCGACGAGGAGCTCGACGATCGTCTCCTCGATCAGGCTCTCGTGCGGGTCGTCTTCGACCAGGTGGATCAGGTCGTCGGAGCGCACGCCGCCGCCGCTCGCGTCGAGGCCCTTCAGGTAGCGCGCGGTCGTCGTCTCGCGGTGCGTGCGCAGCACCGCGATCGGCTGCGTCTGGTCGATCTGGTCGTAGAAGAGCGGCGTCATCACCTTCGGCAGATCGGGGAAGCAGCCCGTCGGGCCGCCCGAGCGCTGATTCAGCCACCTGAGGGCGGCGAAGTCGAGGGCGGGGTAGGGGACGACGCCGCGCGGCGCATCAGGGTCGGGGTGGTCTGGGGTCGGCACGAGGTCTGACTCCTCTCGAAGGCCACGGGCGCCGCGGGATGCGGTGCAGAGGGGAGTCGGCGGGGACCGGGGCGGGGCTTACGCGGCGATCGCGATCAGCGCGCCGCGCGCACGCTGATCACGACCTGGTCGGTCGCGTCGAAGACGCCGCGCTGCAGCGCCTTGGGAATCGGTCGGCGCGTCTCGGTCTTCGGGCCGATGGTCAGTGAGATCTCGAGGTCGAGCGCCTGCGCGATGCGTAGGAGCGTCTCGAAGCTCGGGGTGTGCTCGCCCAGCTCGAGGCGCGAGATCTGCGTCTGCGACATGCCGAGCTGCTCTCCGAGCGTGGTCTGCGAGAGACCGTGCTCTGTGCGGTAGCGCGTGATCGCGTGCGATACCGCGCGCGCCAGCGCGGTTCGGTTCCACTCGGCGCGGAACGCGGGGTCCGCGAGGTCCGGCTCAAGCCATTCGTCGAGCGTCTGGAGTGCGGAGGGGCGCGGCACGGTGATCCCGACTATAACATGCATGTGGTAGATCCTCGGTCGGATTCGGCTGCGCGATCGACTGCGCGTCGAACGGCCGCTTCGAAGGCGCGCCGGTCGGACTGGGCTTCGGGTGCCAGCGCGAGCAGATCGAAACCGCCCGGAACCTGCCGATACAGCACGCGATGGCGGCTGCGTCCGGCGCGCGGACGAAGCTCGCGGAGACCGGGGAGCGATGATCCTCGCACGGCGCTCGTCCACGGATGCCCGAGGCGCGTTCCCTCGGCCACCAGCTTCGCGACGGCATGCGCGATCGCCACGGCCTCGCGCGGCTCCCGGGCTAGCAGCTCTGCGCGCTCTCGCTTGAAAGCCGGGCTGCTGCCGATGCGAAAGGCGCGATCCATGTCGGCACTCTCGCGTCCGATGGCCGCGCATCAGTGTGTCGGACGAGCGCGGCGCTCGCGCGGTCGCAGGCGCGGCGCGCGTGAAGCGTCCCTCAGTTCGGCTTGAAGCTCCCCGCCACCTGGTCGCACGCGCCGGGGATCGAGTCCTTGCCGGCATCGTTCCACTGGCAGCGGAGGAAGTACTGCTTCTTGCCCTGGAAGGCGTAGAGCAGGCGCGTGGTGAGCGAGCCGTTCTGCGTGGAGAACTCGAACTGCGTCGCGGGCAGGTCGCCCATATCCGTGGTGCTGCGCTTCGGGACCGTGCCGTCGAGCGCGCGGGCGAGCGCGCGCGCGGAGCGCTCGACGGCGACCGCGAGGGTCGCCTTCTTGATCTTCGAGACGTCCTTCGGCAGCACGTAGTAGGCGGCCACGACGACGTTCGTCTCGTCCAGGCCGAGCGCGACCTTGTACTTCGGCGCCAGGCCCTGGATCTCGCGGCCCGTGTTGGCGAAGACCTTGTGGAGGTCCTTCGGGTACTGGAACGTGAACGGCGCGCCCGCGTCGTCGAACGTCGTGCCGTCGGAGCCGCCGCAGGCCGACAGGCCCAGCGCGGCCAGGCCGGCGAACGCGATCAACGCGAGCAGGGCGACGCGGCGGTGCATGCCCGCATCGTACTGCGCGCGGCCGCGACCTCCCGTCCCCGTTTACACTCCCGACCCTATGGAACGCCGCATGCGAGTCGTCATCGCCAAGCCGGGCCTCGACGGGCACGACCGGGGCGCGAAGGTCATCGCCCGCGCGCTCCGCGATGCCGGCATGGAGGTCATCTACACCGGCCTGCACCAGACGCCCGAGCAGATCGTCGAGACCGTCCTCGAGGAGGACGCCGACGCGCTCGGCATCTCCGTGCTGTCCGGCGCGCACATGACGCTCGTCCCGCGGATCCTCGAGCTGATGGGGGAGCGCGGCGTCGACGACGTCTGCGTCGTCGTGGGCGGCACCATCCCCGCCGACGACGCGGAGGCGCTCAAGGGCATGGGCGTCGCCGAGGTCTTCACGCCCGGATCGCCGACCAGCGCGATCGTCGACTTCCTGTCCGCGCAGACCGCGGCGTAGGAGAGGAGCACCATGGCCATCGAGCTGCGCCACGAGGATCGCGTCGCGATCCTCACCATCAACCGCCCCGAGGCGCTCAACGCGCTGTCGTCGGCGCTGCTCGAGGAGCTGCGCTCCGAGCTCGCCGCGATCGCGCACGACGACAACGTCGGCTGCCTGATCGTCACCGGCGCGGGGGACAAGGCGTTCATCGCCGGCGCCGACATCGCCGAGATGGCCACCAAGACGCCGCTCGAGGCGCGCGCCTACGCCGAGCTCGGCCAGGAGTGCGCGTCGCTGCTCGAGACCATGCGCGCCCCCACGATCGCGGCCGTCAACGGCTACGCGCTCGGCGGCGGCAGCGAGATGGCGCTCGCCTGCGACATCCGCATCTGCTCCGAGAACGCCGTCTTCGGCCAGCCCGAAGTCGACCTCGGGATCATGCCCGGCTGGGGCGCGTCGCAGCGCCTCGCCCGCACCACGTCGATGGGCTTCGCCAAGGATCTGATCTTCACCGGCCGGCGCGTCAAGGCCGACGAGGCGCTCGCGCGCGGGCTCGCCCAGCACGTCGTGCCGCTCGAGGAGCTGATGCCGACGGCGATGAAGATGGCGCAGAACATCGCCGCCAAGAGCCCCGTCGCGATCGCCTACGCCAAGGAGGCGACCAACCGCGCGCTGGCCGGCGACCTCGCCACCAACTACATGGTCGAGGCCGACCTCTTCTCGATCCTGTTCTCGACCGAGGACGCCAAGGAGGGCCTGCGCGCCTTCACCGAGAAGCGCGAGCCCAAGTTCCAAGGGCGATGACGCCCGCGGGCGTCGAGCTCGTCGATCCCGGACGCGACGAGGCGCTGCTCCGGCAGGTCGCGGACGTCGCGTACGCCACGCAGCCCGAGTGGGAGCGCAGCGTCGGGTTCATGCTCGCGTCGTTCGACTTCGACCCGGGGCTCCAGCGGCGCCTCGCCGTGCTCGACGGCGCGCCCGTCGGCTACGCGACGTGCGGGCTGATCTGGATGCTCGCGCCCGACACGCCGTACGCCTGGGGCGAGGTCGGCGTCGTCGCGGAGGCACGCGGGCAGGGGGTGGGCTCCGCGCTGCTCGCGTGGACGCAGGAGCGGGCGCGCGCGATCGGCAAGACCGGCGTGCAGGTGCCGTGCTCGTCCGCGCGGCCGGCGGCGATCGGGTTCCTCGAGCGGCGCGGCTTCGTCGAGTACGACCGCATGGCGGGCGTCGAGCTCGCGCTGGCCGGGCTCGAGAGGCCCGTCGTGGCGATGCCCGAGGGCGTGCGCCTCGTCTCGCTCGCCGACGAGCCCGCGCTGATCGACTCGCTCTACGCGGCCTGCTGCGAGATCTACGCCGACCTGCCGGATCCCGAGCCCGTCGCGATCGGCACGTTCGAGGAGTGGCGGGTGCGCGACGTCGAGGCAGGCGGCCAGCCGCTCGATGGGGTGCTCGTGGCCGTCGCGGGCGACGACGTGGTCGGCATGACGCGGCTCGTCATGCAGGAGCGCGGCCGCTCGGTGAGCCACATGATCACGGGCGTGCGGCGTGCGTGGCGCGGGCGGGGGATCGCGCTCGCGCTCAAGCGCGCCGCGATCGGCTGGGCGATCGACCGCGGCGCCGAGCGGATGACGGCCGAGAACGCGCTGCACAACGCGCCGATGCGCGCCATCAACGAGGCGCTCGGCTTCCAGCCCGGCGCCGACTTCGTCGAGCTGCGCGGCCCGGCCGCCGGCTAGCCGCGCGCACCGGCCAGGGCCACGCTGCGGGCCTGGATGTCGGCTGTCGTCTCGATCGGCTCGCCGTAGCCGCCCGCGAGGGTGAGGGCGAGCGGGATGCCGCGATCGCGGATCCAGCCGATCGCGCGGCGGTCGCGCTCCTCGAGGCCCGCGACCGTCAGGCGCAGGCGCCCGAGGCGGTCGCCCTCCCACGGGTCGGCGCCGCACAGCAGGAACGCGAGGTCGAACGGGCCGTGCGCGTCGAGGCGGGCGAGGGTGTCGTCGAGCAGCGCGAGGTAGCCGTCGTCGCCCGTGCGGTCGGGCACGTCGACGTCGATATCGCCGGCGACGCGGACGAAGGGGTAGTTCTGGGCGCCGTGCAGCGAGACGACGAGGGCGTCGGGATCGGCCGCGAGGCAGTCGGCGTTGCCGTCGCCCTGGTGCACGTCGAGATCGAGGATTAGGCAACGACCGATGAATCCGTCACGACGCATAAGCGCGATCGCGACGGCGACGTCGTTCACGAGGCAGTAGCCGCGGCCGACCGCGCGGTGGGCGTGGTGCGTGCCGCCGCCGAGCGCGGCCGCGACCCCGTCGGCGAGCGCCGCGCGGGTCGCCGCCACCGTCGAGCTCGTCGCGTGCAGCGTGCGCTCGGCCAGCTCGGGCGACCACGGCAGGCCCAGCGCCGCCTCCTCGCGCCGCGTCAGGAGGCCGTGGCGGATGCGGCGGATCCACTCCGCATCGTGCACCAGGAGCGCGTCGTCCCAGGTGATCGGCTCGGCCTCCCGCACCGTCACGCCATCGAGGCGCTCGACGCGCTCGCGCACGAGGCGGTACTTCTCCTGCGGGAAGCGGTTGTGCGGCGGCAGCGGGAACACCCAGCGGTCGTGCGTGAAGGCGTCCATCCGCGGGGGATCTTCGCAATGCGGGGAGGAAACGGCTGCGGCACGGGGAAGTCCGACCCGTAAGCGACGCGGGCGTGGTGCCCGCAGGAGGCACACCGGTGGAAAACGCACCCGCACGCCTGCTCGCGGAGTTCGTGGGCACGTTCGCCCTGATCTTCATCGGTGCAGGCGCGATCATGACCGTCGGCGAGATGCAGATGACGGGGTACTCCCTGATCGGCATCGCCGCCGCGCACGGCTTCGTCATCGCCGTGATGGTCTCGGCCCTCGGACACATCTCGGGCGGCCACTTCAACCCCGCCGTCTCGACGGCGCTGCTCGTGACGCGCAAGATGAAGCCCGTCGACTGGGTCGCCTACGTCGTCGTCCAGCTCGCCGGCGCGACCGTCGCGGCGCTCGCCCTCAGCGTGCTCTACAACGAGGTCGTCAAGAACGCGACGAACCTCGGCACGCCCGCCCTGCTCGCCGGGCACAGCACCGGCCAGGGGCTCCTGCTCGAGGGCATCCTCACGTTCTTCCTCGTCTTCACGGTCTTCGGCGTCGCCGTCGACGGCCGCGGCGCGTTCAAGATCGTCGCGGGCCTGCCGATCGGCTTCGTGATCTTCTTCGACATCCTGATGGGCGGCCCCATGACGGGCGGCGCGATGAACCCGGCCCGCTGGTTCGGCCCCGCGCTCGTGTCCGGCACGTGGAGCAACGGCTGGATCTACATCCTCGGCCCTATCGTCGGCGGCATCATCGCCGCGCTCGCCTACGAGATCGTCATCCTCCGCGGCAAGCGCGAGTCCGCCGCGTAGACGCACTGAGCGGAGGGGCGTCGCCTGCGGGCGGCGCCCCTTTCGCGTTTCGGGGGGTCCTTAACTGAACAAAGGGGTCTGGCCCCTTTGTTCAGTTAAGGGTGTTCGGGCGCACGCCGGACGCGCGGGGGGCGCGCGGCGAACCGGCATCGGGACATCGCGCACGCGCACCGACTGCGCGTATGCCGCGCCTGGATCCACGCCGGGCCGCACGCGATCGTCGCGGATCGCCGCCGAGGCGCCACGCGGTCGCGCGGGTGCGTGCCCACTAATTGACCAAAGGGGCCAGACCCCTTTGGTCAGTTAAGCGGCGGCGGCGCGCGCGGATGCGGGCATGCGGCGGCACCGCGGCGCCACGATGGGCGGGTCCTGGTGGGCTAGAGCAGGATGCGCTCGAGGAGCTCGGGCGCGCAGCCCTGCTCGAGCAGGCGGACGGCCTCGTGCAGGTCGGCGTCCGAGGCGGCGATCTTCTCCGCACGCTCGGAGTCGAGCCCGGCGCGCTCCAGCGTCTCGCGGCGCCACTCGACGACCGCATCGGAGATGGTGGTGGAGGGTGCCTGCTGCTCGGAGGTCTGTGCCATGGCTCAATCCTACCCCAATGCGTCCCCGGGACTGCCGCCTGACCGGGGGACCATCGGTTCCGGGTACGCTCGCGGCATGGAACCCATCGCAATCGAGGCCGCGGCGGCCCACGTGGAGGCCCGATTCGGTGTTCCACCACGTGGTGTGATCCCGGCCAACGACCTCCGCCGCGGCGCGCTGTTCGTCTGCGCGGTGCCGCGCGACGAGGCGTTCGGGTGGGTCGTGATCGACGAAGCCGGGGTGCCGCTCGACGAGCCCGCCGCGATCCGCCAGGTCGTCGAGCTCGCCGCGATCTGCGAGGCGGCCGAGGAGACGGCGGCCGCGCTGTCGCTCGACGAGGCGCTGCCGCTGCTCGCCGACGCCTGGCGCCTGGCCGGCGAGCTGGGCGAGGCCGACGCGGAGCTCGCGACGCACGCGATGTACCAGGCGCTCGAGCAGCTGCAGCCGCTCGTCGACGGCCTGCGCGTCGCCGATCCCACGTACCTCGACCAGCTCGCCGCCGCCGCCGCGCTCGTCGGCGACCGCTTCGATCTGCTCAAGGAGACCGCGGGCGGCGTCTCCGCGCGTCTCACCGGCGCGGGCATCGACCCGCTCGAGCCGCTCGCCGAGGCGCTCTGGAACGCGATCCGCATGCTCGCGCGCGAGGGCGCGCCCGACCGCTTCCGCGAGAACGTCGAGGGCGCGATGGGCGCCGCGCGTGCCTTCGCAGACGACGTCGTGGCGCAGTACCTTGTGCCCCTCGACGGCGCCGCCGGCGACGACACGGAGGACGAGGCATGAGCACGGGCATCGACGGACGGGTGATCGCGATCACGGGCGGCGGCAGCGGCATGGGCCGCGCCATGGCGCTCGACCTCGGCGCGCGCGGCGCGAGGATCGCCATCTGCGGCCGACGCCCCGAGCCGCTCGAGGAGACCGCCGAGCTCGTCAAGGCGGCGGGCGGGGAGTGCGTGCACTTCCCGTGCGACGTCCGCGACCCCGAGCAGATCGACGCCTTCTTCGCCGGCGCCACCGCCGCCCTCGGCGCGCCCGACACGCTCGTCAACAACGCCGCCGGCAACTTCGTCGCCAACGCCGTCGACATGTCGCCGAACGGCTGGCGCGCCGTCATCGACATCGTCCTCAACGGCACGTTCTACTGCTCGCGCGCCTTCGCCCTCGGCTTCCCGAACGCGGCGCGCGA
Organism: Gaiellales bacterium; assembly: GCA_051006935.1. GTDB lineage: Bacteria > Actinomycetota > Thermoleophilia > Gaiellales > F1-60-MAGs149 > F1-60-MAGs149. The sequence continues at coordinate 5,493 of JBPCSR010000063.1, read as the reverse complement.
CACCGGCTCGATCCTCAACATCATCGCCACGTACGCCTGGACCGGGAACCCCGGCACGGCGCACTCCGCCGCCGCCAAGGCCGGCGTCTGGAACCTCACCAAGACGCTCGCCGTCGAGTGGGCGCCGCTCGGCATCCGCGTCAACTGCCTCGCGCCGGGACCGACCGAGACCGAGGCCGCTTCGGCGAACCTCTTCCCGACGGAGGAGATCCGCGCCGCGATGACCGGGAACATCCCGCTGCGCCGCTTCGCGAGCCTCGAGGACATCACGAACTCCGCGCGCTTCCTGCTGTCCGACGAGGGCGCCTACATCACCGGCGAGACGCTCGTCCTCGACGGCGGCGAGTCGCTGTCCAAGGGCATGTTCACCTCGGCTCCGCCGACGCCCAAGGGCTAGCGCCGGCGCAGATCAGGCGCATCCCGTCGTCCATGAGCACGAGGTAGGGCCTGCGCTTCTCGCCTTCCGGTGACGCCCACCAGATTTCGCCGCGCCTCACCACCGAGGTGCATCGTCAGGGGCGTGCGATCGCGATCGCGAGGCGTCACTCGCGTCCCAAGGAGGCAGCTCCGCCTGGGCGCGGTCGGAGATCCGCCCGAACTCATCGTCGTCGTGCCCCGGGACGCGCCACGTCCTCACGTCGTCGACCCGCCACGCGATCGTGAGCCGCCAGTGCGCCGCGGCGATGCGCAGCGTCCGTAGCGGCGCATCGAGGATGGAGGGAGATGTGGAGTGAGCCACGCGCGGCAGCATGTGCGACGCGCGTGCCGCCCAGGTGCGGCGATCGCGCATCAGCAGCGCGCGGAGTGGATCTCCCGGTTCGTCATCGCGCGCAGCATACGCCTCGCCGTCACGTTCCGCACGCGCATCGTCGCTCAGATGCGGCCGACGTCGCCCGCGTGCACGAGCGCCTCGACCGGGTCGAGCAGCGGCATCACGCCGTTCGGCTCGAGGGCGGGGGCGACGGTGCGGACGAGGTCGTGCAGGCGCTGCGTGCCCGCGCCGAGGCGGTGGCCGCGCAGGTCGCACGCCTGCGCCGAGACGATCAGCGCGGCGGCGACGACGCGCTCGCCGAGCGCGCACATCTCGCCGAGCTTGCGCGCGCCCATCGGGAGGAACGTCATCAGGTCCTCGATGCCCTCCTCGATCGACGACGAGACGAACTTCGTCGCCACCGGCGCGGCGAGGTGGCGGCACTCGGCGACGAGGGACACCATGCCGTGCGAGAGGATCTCGAGGCCCGGCTCGCCGCCGTGCGCATGCGCGCGCAGGCCGCGCGACAGGCCGTTGTAGGGGAGCGACAGCTGCTTGATCGTGCGCTCGACCTGGATCGTCAGCGCCGCCGCGAGCGCCTGGCGCAGCGCGTCGACGGCGAGGGCCAGCGGCAGCACCTGGAACTGCCCGACCGACTGCACGCGGTCCTCCTCGGCGATCACGATCGGGTTGCCCTGGAAGGCGTTCAGCTCGACGTCGAGCACCTCGCGCGCCCGCGCCAGCACGTCGCGGAACGCGCCCTGCGTCTGCACCGCCGAGCGGAACGACGTGGGGTCCTGCAGGTTGCGCGCCCGCGAGCGGTCCTCGAAGTCGCTGCCGACCACGAGGTCGGCGACACGCTGCCGCGTCGCGGCAAGCCCCGGGTAGGGACGCGACGTCGCGATGATCGGATCGATTGCGCCGAAGTTCGCGCCGAAGCCCTCGAGGTCGAGCGCGATTGTCGCGTCGAGCGCGTCGGCGAGACGCTCGCAGTCCGCGATCGCCAGCGCCGCCGAGGCCGTGCCGAACGCGTTGTGGTCGTACAGCGCGAGACCCTCCGACGGGCCCAGCTCGAAGTCGGGCACCGCCTCGAGCGCGAGGTCGACGAGCGGCGCGATGTCGCCGAGGCCGAGCGAGCCGAGCATGCGCATGCGCGGCATGGTGGGGCGGTCGAGCGCGGCCAGGAGCGCCTCGACGAGCTCGGGGCGCACGCCGTTGCGGCCCGACGCGAGGTGGTTCGCCACGCGCAGCAGCGTCGCCCGCACGAGGTCGTCCGGGGCGTCCGGTCCGCTGCCGACGCGGTGATTCGCCATCATCACGCGGTTGAAGCGCGCCTCCTCGTCGGCCGCCACGACGTCGAGCTTCGCCGCGCCGACGCCGGTGTTGCCGCCGTAGACGGCCGCGCCCGCGTCGAGCGACCGCTGCAGCGTGGCGTGCCCCGCGGCGATGCGCTCGCGCGTCGCGTCGTCGATGCGCGCCGACGCGCCCTCGCGCGCCACGCGCACGACCTCGTCGAGGGTCAGCGACCCTCCGGTCACGATCACCGCGTCGGTCATGCCGGCAGCGAGTAGCCGCCGTCGATGATCAGCGTCTGCCCGACGATCATGGTCGACTCGGGGCCCGCCAGCCACGCCACGGCGTTGGCCATGTCCTGCGGCTCGACGATGCGGCCCGCCGGCGTCTTGTCGCCCATCGCCAGCATCTCGTCCTTGTTCGGGAAGTGCTCGAGCGCGTCGGTGTGGACGACGCCGCCGGAGACCGCGTTGACGCGGATGCCCATCGGCGCGAGCTCGACCGCGAGGTAGCGCACGCACGCCTCCAGCGCGGCCTTCGAGACGCCGACGAGCGTGTAGTTGTCGAGCACGCGGAACGAGCCGAGCGAGGAGATCGCGACGATGCCGCCCCCGCCGCGCGCCTCCATCAGCGGCGCGGCGCGCTGCGACAGCAGCATCAGCGCGCGGGCGTTCGTGTCGAGCGTCCAGTCCCAGTGCTTCTCCGTCAGCTCCATCACCGGGCGGATCACGCCCGACGCGGCGTTCGAGACGAGCAGGTCGAGGCCGCCGAGCGCCTCCGCGGCCTCGTCGACGAGCGCGTTGCAGCGCTCCGTGTCGTCGATGCGGCCCTTGATCGCATAGGCGGTGCCGCCCAGTTCGCGCACCTGCGCGAGCGTCTCCTCGGCGGCATCGCCGTTGCGCAGGTACGAGAACGCGACGGTCGCGCCGCGGCGGACGAGGTCGAGGGTGATGCAGCGGCCGATGCCGCGCGACCCGCCCGTGACGAGGGCGAGGCGGCCGTCGAGGTCGCCGCTCACGCCGGCGTGCTGGGGTCGCCCCAGTCGCCCTTGGAGGTCGTGTGGCCGAGGCCGTCGAGCAGCGCGAGGCGCTCGTCGGCGTAGGCGCGCACGGGATGCTCCGCGGGCAGGTCGCCGACGAGATTCTCCACGCGCTGACGGATCTGGTACGCGAAGTGCGGGGTGGCGGGACCGATCAGGCGATCCACGTCGCGGGCGGTGGGCTCCATGGCCGGGATTCTCCCATACCATGCGCCCGATGGAGTCCGACCACGCGGTCCCGACCCTGCTCGACGCGATCGTCCCGACGTGGACGCACCGCACGGTCCACGGGCTCGACGTGCACGCCTCCGCCGAGCGGGTCGCCGAGGCGATCCGCGAGACCTCGCTCGACGAGGCGCGGCTGGCGTCGCTGCTCGTCGCGGTGCGCACCAAGGGCGAGAGCCGCGGCGTGCACCGGCCGTTCGTGCAGACCGGCGACTTCGAGCCCGGCTTCGTGCGGCTCGGGGAGGACGGCGACGAGGTGTGCCTCGGCTTCATCGGCCGGCCCTGGCCGGGCGGAGCGCCCGAGCGCGCGGTCGCCGACGCGGCCGCGTTCCAGGCCGCCGAGGCGCTCGACGCCGTGAAGGTCGCCGTCAGCGTGCGCTGCGCGCCGGCCTCGTACGGGACGCTGCTCCTGACGGAGACGCGCATCGTCGTCGGCCCGCTCGCCGCGCGCACGTTCGGCCTCTACTGGCGCCTCGTCAAGCCCGGCTCGAACCTCGTGCGCATGTCGCTGCTGCGGGCGATCGCACGGCGCGCGGAGCGCGGGACGCTCTCGTGACGACGATCGCGGAGGCGCTCGACGCCTTCGAGGGAGAGTGGGTCGAGACGCTCGCCTTCACGCCCCAGACCGCGTACCGCCGCACGCTGCGGCTGCTGCGGATGGAGCTCGGCGCGCGCGTCGACGACCCGCTCGACACGCTCGCGGCCGACGACCTGCGCCGCTTCGTCACGTGGCACCGCGCCCACGGCCTGGCCGATTCGGCCGAGGGCACGCGCAAGGCGGCCGTGCACGTGGCGCGGCTCGGCGAGTTCCTCGGCGAGCGCTACGGCGCCCCCGACCTCGCGATCCCGCGCGACGAGCTCCGCGCGCTCGCGCCGGACGAGGAGGCGACGGCGTGACGATGCTGCTCGCGCTCGACTTCGACGGCACGCTCGCCACGCACGACACCGTCGACTGGTTCTCGGCGCGCTGGGCGCCGGAGGACTTCGAGGCCGCCGACGCGGCGCTGGCGCGCGGCGAGATCACGCTCGACGACTGCCTGCAGGCGCAGATCGCGAACATCACCGCGACGCGCGAGGAGGTCACGGCCTTCCTCGTCGACACGGTCGCGATCCGCCCGGGCGCGCGCGAGCTCTTCGACTTCTGCGCGCTCCACGGCATCGAGCCCGTCGTCGTCTCGGCCGGCTTCGCGTCCCTGATCCACGCGATCCTGCACGCGCACGGCTTCGACCTGCCCGTCAGCGCCCACGAGGTGGACTTCACGCCCGACGGCATGCGCGTGCGGTTCCGCGAGCGCCTCCTGTGCGACCGCTGCGGCGAGCGCTGCAAGCGCGACGAGGTCGCCGCCCTCGCGCGGGGCCGGCGCGTCGCGTACGTCGGCGACGGCTACTCGGACCTGTGCGCCGCCGAGGACGCGGAGCTGCGCTTCGCGCGGGCCGGGCTGGTCACGCACCTCGAGGCGGAGGGGTGCGACTACCTGCCGTTCGAGAACATGCACGACGTGCGGGTCGGCCTCGCCGACGCACTCGGCGTGGCGCCGTCGCCCGGCCGATAGGCTGCCCGCATGTGGACGCTGGTGCTCTCGCTCGGTGCCGCGTCGACGTGGGGCGTCGCGGACTTCATGGGCGCCCTGCGGGCGCGGGACTACAGCGCGCTGCTCGTCGCCGTCTACTCCGAGCTCGTGGGCATGGTGCCGCTGCTGCTCGCGCTCTACCTCGTCCACGACGCGTTCCCGGGCTGGGGCCTGCTCCCGTGGGCCGTGGTCGCCGGCGTGGCGGGGTCGATCGGCCACGTCGTGTTCTTCACCGCGCTGTCGCGCGGGCCGATCGGCGTGATCGCGCCGATCTTCGCCTGCTCGTCCGCCGGCCCCGCCGTGATCGCCGTGACGATGATGGGCGAGCGCCCGTCCGCGCTGCAGATCGGCGGCATCGTGCTCGCGATCGCCGGCGTCGCGCTCGTCAGCCGGCACGCGGGTGACGGCGACCTCAAGCACGGGCGTTACGGCGCGGTGCCGATCGCGCTGATCGGCGTGGCGATCCTGACCGTCTTCTACGTGGCGATGGACGAGATCTCGCAGGACTCGGCCCTATGGGGCGTGGCGATGCAGCGCTCGTTCGGCCTGCCGATCCTGCTCGTCGGCCTCGTGATCGGGCTGCGGCGCGGCACGACGTCGGCGCCGCGCGGCTC
>JBPCSR010000062.1:0-8678 GCA_051006935.1 Gaiellales bacterium | reverse complement strand
GAAGGAAGAGAAGATCGAAGTCGAGGGCGAGGTGACGGAGTCGCTTCCGAACACCATGTTCCGCGTCATGCTCGATAACGGGCATGAGGTGCTCGGCCACATCTCCGGCCGCATGCGGCGCCACTACATCCGCATCCTGCCGGGCGACCGCGTCAAGGTCGAGCTCAGCCCGTACGACCTCACGCGCGGCCGCATCACCTACCGCTACAAGTAGCGGCCGGCCGCCGCGCGGCTACCACTCGGGGATCTCGGCCGGATCGGCCGGCGCGCTCCCCGTCGCGGCCGGATCGGCCGCCGGCTCCGCCGATGCCCGCGGCTTCGCCTTGGGCTTCGCGGCGCGGCTGCGGCCGCGGCCGCGCTTCGGCGTCATGCCGTCGGTCGAGAACGTCGCGTCGTCGGCGTCGTCGATCACGACGCGGCGCCGGCCCGACGCGGTGAACTCGACCTCCGGCTGCACGGTCGGCGTGGGCTCCGGGTCGGGCTCGGCGTCCGCCTCCGCCTCCGCCGCGGCCTTGCGCCGGCGCGTGCGCTTGGGCTTCGGCTCCGGCGGCGCCTCGTCAGCCGGTGCGTCGTCGGCGACCGGCTCGGCCTCGGCGGGCGCATCCTCCGCCGCCTCGGGCGCGTCGACGACGGTCGCCTCGCCGCCCTCCTCGGCCGGGGCCTCGCCGCTGCCCTTCTTGCGACGGCGGCGGCGGCGGCGCTTCTTCGGCTCCTCGTGCGCGGCCTCGTTCGGCAGGGCGCCGATCGCGGACGGCGGGGCGCTGCCGGCGATGGCGGCGGCCGACACGCGCGAGCGCGCCGGGCGCTTGACGCCGCGCGGCAGGGGCACGTTCGAGCCGAGCGCGGCGGCGAGGCCGCGCGGATCGGACGACATGCGGATGCGGGCGTCCTCGAGCACGCGCTCGGCCGCCATGTCGGTCGTGCGCACGCACGAGAGGATCGCGGCGCCGACGTCGAGCGGCTGCTCCTCGGCGATCGCGACGACCGCCTTGGCCTGGGCGCGCGCCTCCTCCCCGGTCTTGCCGGCGAGGCTGCGCACGAGCTCGCGGCCGTTCTCGAGGGCGCTCGCGACGCGGCGGTGCTGCGCGTCGTGCGCGGCGGCCGCGAGCCGCCACGCCCACGCCGTGACGTAGTGGTCGGAGGCATCGCCGAAGCCGTCGCCGAGCGCGAGCAGGAGCGTGCGCGCGCCCTGCTGGCGGTCCTGGCGCCACGTCGGCGCGCGCTCGACGAGTCGCACGGCCTGCTCGAAGAGGTTCGTGCCCGGGCCGCTCTGGGCGAGGTCGCGCAGCGCCTCGAGGCGCAGCTGGCGGTGGCGGTTCTCGGCCGCGCACTTCGCGAAGAAGCGAAGCCGCGCCTCGCGCGGCACGGCGACGAGCACGCGCGCGAGCTTCTCGAGGTCCTTCGGCTGGGCCCGCTCGGCGGCGTGCTCCGCCCACAGCTCCTGCTCGTCGAGCGGCAGGCGGTCGACGGCGACGGTCTTCCAGTTGTCGCGGATCACCTGCGCGCGGCGGGCGGGATCGGGCGTGACGGGCACGACCCACGGCGCCTCGCGCACGAGCGCCTTCGGCAGGCGGCGCCAGCGGCGCCGCACGCGCGGCGGGCGCGGCGTCACGAGCGCGCCCGGCTGGAACGTGTCGACGTCGAGCAGCGAGTGGAGCGTGATCGTGCGATCGGTGTGCGGCGCGGCGGCCTCGGCGAAGTCCACGACGACGCCGGCCTCCTTGCGGCGGTGCAGGCGCATGACGCGGCCGACGCGCTGCTGGTACACGCGGCGGCTCGCCGTCGGCGCGAGGTGCATGCAGACGGTCGCGCGCGGCGCGTTCCACCCCTCGGCGAGCAGCTGCGCGTTGACGAGCACGTTGACCTCGCCGCGCTCGTACGCGGCCAGCGTCTCGGCGAGCTCGCGCGGCGGCGTGCGGCCCGAGACGGCCGCCGCCTTCAGCCCGATCGCGCGCATCGCGGCGGCGACGCGCCCGGCGTGGTCGACGCCGGCGGCGTAGACGATGCCCGGCCGCTGGCCGAACATGTCGAGGTAGTACATCGCCGCGGCCATGTTGACCGCGTCGTGGTCGAGCGCCTCGGCGAGCTCCTGCTGGTCGTAGTCGCCGCCGACGAGGCGCACGCGCTTGAGCGAGGCACCGGGCGGCACGCGCACGGCGCGCAGCGGCGCGACCACGCCCGACAGCACCGCCTCGCCGAGCGGGAAGTCGGCGATCTCGGCGGGGAAGACGTCGCCCACGTGCTTCTGCAGGAGCTCGTCCGTCGCCGTCATGCCGATGTACGTCGGCGTGTCGAGGCGGCGGATCGCCGCCGAGGTGCGGTCGCCGAGGGCGGTGTGCGCCTCGTCGCAGAGGATCACGCCGTACGTGTCGCGGCTGAGGCGGTCGGCGTTCTTGATGAACCACGCGTACGTCTCGATCGAGATGGGCGGCACCGCCGGCGGGCGCGCCACGCCGAGCACGGGGTCCTTGATGCGATGCCCGTAGCCCTGCTCCTTGAGGTCGCGCTTGAACTGGTCGACGAGCAGTCGGCGGTGGGTGAGGATCAGGACGCCCGTGATCCGCGCGGCATCGACGAACGCGGCCGCGGCGACGGTCTTGCCCGAGGCGGTCGGGTGCTTGAAGCGGTAGCGGCGGACGGCGCCCGGGTCGGCGCCCTCGTGCTCGCCGGTCGGCTCGTCCTCCTCCTCGTCCTCGTCGTCCTCCTCGTCGTCCTGCTCGGCATGGGCCAGCACGACGCGCGCGACGGGCTCCTCGTCGACGAGCGGCGGCAGCTCGACCGCTTCGTCCTCGTCGTCGTCCTCGAAGACGAGCTCCTCGTCGTCCTCGCTCTCCTCGCCCTCGGCCTCGCCGACGACGGCCTGCGACTCGTCGGCCAGGCGCGGCGCGGCGTCGTCGGCCTCCGCCTCGTCGTCGGCCTCGGTGCGCTCGTAGTCGCCGATGACGGCGGCGAGCATGCCCGCGAGCGCGTCGACCTGGTGCGGGCGCAGCGCGAGCCCCGAGGCGAGATGCGGCTCGTCCTCGCCGAGCATGCGCTCGAGGCCGAGCGGCAGCGCGTAGCGGCGGCGGTACTCCGGCGACGGGCCGGGCAGCCCCTGCCCCATCTCCTCGACCGCCTCGAGGTAGGCCCCCGCCCAGAGGCTGCCGACGCGGAGCTCGACGGCCTCGCCCTCGGCGACGATGCGCTCGCCGATCCAGCGCTCCACGTCGTCGAGCGACGGGCCAGCCGTCGTGTCCACGAGCTCCGCGCTGTTCGCCGCATCACCGGCTTCGAGCATCCATGCCTCCAACCGCCCTCCAGCGCGGGCACGACCCGGGGGCCGGCTGCTGGAACGCGGATCCTCGGCACCCGACGGCACCGATCTGACGGAACCGTAGCGCACGCCGCTCCCGCGGCGTTCCGCTTGGGACTCCGGCTCACGGCGGGTGCTACCCTCACCGCATGCGATTCGCCTTCCACGGAACCGTCTCCGACAGCCTCTCGACCTTCGCCGACCGCCTCAGCGGCGCGCTTGAGGCCCGGGGGTACGAGAAGACCGACGACCTGGCGACGGCGAATCTCGTCTGCAACTTCGTCGATCGCGGGAACGTCCGCCCGTACCGCCGCGAGAACAAGACGACGTTCTGCGCCGCGATCTACGAGGGCGAGGCGCCGCCGGCCGACTTCAAGGAGGCGATCAGCGACTACTACCCCGTCCTGGTCCGCGCCCTCTCGAACGTCTCGGTCCGCGTGGTCCCCGGCGTCGAGGCCCGCTTCGGCACGATGGAGCAGGGCAACTACGCGATCGCCGACGACGGCACCGACGCGTTCTTCGCGATGGTCGCCGAGCGCCTCGCGCCGCTCGCCGAGAGCCACCTCGTGATCGACAACATCTGGAACCCCGACCTCGAGCCCGAGCTGTGGGACGGCGACGAGGTCACGGCGAGCCTGACCGCCGCGGGTCAGCGCCTCGACGCGCTCGACCTGCTCCCCGCCCCGTTCCCGATCCAGGACTACCTCGACAAGCGCGACCTCGAGCACGTCATGCGCCTCTACTCGATCGGCGGCCTGTCGTACGGCAACCTGTCGGCGCGCAAGGACGCCACGCGCTTCTGGATGAGCGCGTCGGGCGTCGACAAGTCGAACCTGCAGGAGATCGGCCGCGACATGCTGCTCGTGACCGACTACGACGCCTCCGCCCAGGCCATGGTGATGAGCGTCCCGCCGGGCATCGAGCCGCGCCGCGTCTCGGTCGACGCGATCGAGCACTGGAAGATCTACATGGAGCACCCGAGCGTGGGCGCGATCATCCACGTGCACGCGTGGGTCGAGGGCGTCGACGCCACGGAGATCAACTACCCGTGCGGCACGGCCGAGCTGGCCGACGCCGTCGCCGATCTGGTGCGCGTGCAGCCGGACCCCGGTCACGCGATCATCGGCCTCAAGAACCACGGCCTGACGATCACGGGCGAGTCGCTCGAGGAGATCTTCGACCGGGTCGAGCCGCACATCCTGCGGCAGATCCCGATGTCCTAGGCGCAGTGGCGCGGCGCCTCGCCATCGTCGCCGCGGTCCTCCTCGGGACGCTCGCGGCCTCGCCGATCGCCGACGCGGCGCAGGCCATCGGCAGCACGCCGAAGCCGCAGAGCATCCAGCTCACCCGCTATCAGACGCCCGATCGGACAGAGGGCCTGGCGGTCTCGTTCAAGGGATTCGACGGCACGTGGCAGGAGGTCCGGGTCGGCTTCCCGAGCACCTACGAGCGAACCGGCGCCCGGCTTCCGCTGCGCTTCGACGACCCTCCTGCCGGCACGGTCGAGCGACCGTGCCTCGAGGCGGATACGACCGTGCCGCCGGCCGCCGCCGGCCTCAACACGTCGACGTGCCTGATCCTGACGTCGACCGGCTTCGTGTACTGCACCATCCAGGCCGTCGCCAAGCACGTGCCCGACTTCGGCGGCGCGATCGCCGACGCGCCCTACGACATCTTCATCTCGGCCCGCCCGGCGGACGACGCCGCCACCGAGAAGGTCTACCCGAACCCGGTGCAGGTGGTCGACGTACTGCGCTTGGAGGACTACAGCGTTCCCGGCCTCAGCGGCACGTTCCGCCATCCCGACGCACCCGTCCTCCAGGCCTATCCCCGCTGGTCGAAGTACCACTCGGGCTCGCTCAAGCAGTCGGCGACGACGCACTTCCCCGTGCTGTTCGGCTCGCTGACGTACGCCGGCGTCGGCGTCTACGGGCCGGGCAACCGCTACGGAGCGCCGACGAACGGCTACGGCCGCAACGTCTACATCGACACCCTCGATTCCGACTACGGCTCCGGCTGGCACCGGATCATGGGCGTGCTGACCCAGCCGACGAACGGGACCTTCTGCTACGAGTTCGCGAGGAAGGGGGCCTCCGGCGGGAAGACGGGCATCTCCCGGAGCAACACGTACCGACTGACCGCGATCGGCCCGGGTCTGACGCCCGTCGTGCGCGTCGCGTTCCACGGTCCGACCTTCCCGTTCGGCAACGCGAGCTACAACCCGATGGTCGACGCGTGGGGCACCAACCTCTCGTCGGAGGAGACGGCGGCGCTCCAGCTGCAGGCCACGCTGATGGGTCCGAACTGGGCGCGTCCGGTCAAGGGCACCGACTGCGCGCAGACGCTGCGCCAGCTGCCCGCAGGCGTCATCTCCACGACCGGCTGATTCGCGCTCAGCGGAAGAAGGCGAGGTCGATCATGATCGCCGCGACCATGATCACGCTGGAGATCACGACGATCAGGCGCATCATCGGCCCGGGCAGCCCGTAGACGCGCGCCAGGATCAGCGTGTGGAACGCGGCGGGCATCGCGATCGAGAGGAAGTAGACGCGCGGGATGTCGGCGCGGATCGCGAGCCCGATCGCCAGCAGCACGAGCGGCGCGATCAGCAGGCGGATCAGGATCGGGCCGGCCGCGCGCCAGAGGTCGTGCACGTCGTGGGAGACGCGGTCGAGCGGGAGCGCGAGGCCGAGCTCGAGGAAGCCGATCGGCCCCATCGCGAAGACGACCCAGTCGGTCGGCCGCTCCACGTAGCCCGCGACGTCGAACCCGGCCACGCGGAGCGCGACGGCGATCACCGCGAAGACGAGCGGCACGTTGACGATCTGGCGGAGGATGCCGCCGACGCTGCGGGGCCGCGAGCCGTTGCCGAAGTGCGCGGCGATCGTCGTCGAGACCGAGACGATCGGGATCAGGTACATGAACTGCGCGAACAGCACCTGCAGCGCGAGGCCGGCCTTGCCGAAGACCGCGTTGACGACGGGATAGCCGAGCGTGACCGTGTTGGTGAAGCCGCTGCCGAGCGCGAGCGCGCCCTGCTCGCCGCGGTCGCGCGCGGCCCAGCGCGCGTAGAGCAGGCCGATCCCGAGCACGGCCCACGAGGCCACGATCACCGCGGCGAGGCCGGTCAGCGTGGAGCGGTCCGCGGGCACGACGCTGTACGCGTAGAGCACCACGATCGGCGCGAAGAAGTGGAAGTAGAAGTTGAAGATGCGCTTGTTCCACGGCGCCGCGGTGGTCGGCGAGCGCCACTGCCACGCCACGCCGACGGCGAACGAGGCGATCCAGAGGACCCCGATCAGCGGGCCGGGCACGTCAGAGGTCGCCGCGGTCGCGGTACCAGTCGATCGTGGCGCGGAGCGCCTCGTCGATCGGGTGCGGCGCGTAGCCGAGCTCGGCGATCGCGCGGTCGCTCGAGCAGAACCACCAGTAGCGCGCCGAATCGAGCTCCGTCGCGTCGATCGGCAGCGGGATGCGGAGCCGCTGCGCGAGCCGTCCGCCGAGCGCCGCGGCGGCGCCGGGGACGTGGAAGGTACGACGCTCGATGCCGGCGAGCGCCAGCACCCGGCGGCTCAGCTCGACGTGCGAGAGGAGGCCATCGCTGGTCGCGAGGATGTAGCGGCGGCCGGTCCGCCCCGTGCCGAGCACGCGGACGATGCCGTCCACGACGTCGTGGACGTCGACGTAGGTGATGCCACCGGGCAGCGTCATCCGCAGCTCGCCCGTGAGGATCTTGCGGATGTGGAACGTCGAGATGCCGTTCACGTCGCCGGCGCCGAGCACGTGCCCGGGGTTGGCGACGACGACCTCCTGGCCGGCGGCGGCCGCGGCCAGCGCGGCCTGCTCGCAGAGCCGCTTGGAGAGCGTGTACGGGAACGACGCGGCGGTGCCGGAGTACGGCGACTCCTCGTCGAGCGGCACGGCGGGATCGGGCGTCGTGCCGACGGCCGCGATCGACGAGACGTGCACGACGCGACCCGCTCCCGCGGCGCGCGCGGCGGCGAGCACGTTCTCCGTGCCCCCGACGTTCACCTGCATGAGGCGCTCGCGGTCGGCCTCGGCGTGCGAGACGAGCCCGGCCATGTGGATCACCTGCGCCGCACCGGCGCAGGCCGCGGCGAGCGAATCCGCCTGCGTGACGTCGCCCGTCACGCGCTCGACGGCGAGGCCGTCGAACGCGGCGCACGGACGGCGCTCGAGGACGCGCACGGCGTGGCCGTCGGCGAGCAGGCGCGGCACGAGCACCTGACCGAGGAATCCGGTCGCGCCCGTGACGAGGATCGTGCCCATGCGGGGCACATCATCCGCGATCTGGGCTACTCGTACTGCAGTGCCTCGAGCACGTCGAGGCGCGCGGCCCTGCGCGCCGGCAGGATCGCGGCGACGACGCCGGCCAGCACGGACACGACCAGGAAGATCGCGATCTGGCCGCCGGGCAGCACGAACGCGAGCCCCTCGCTCTCGAGGCCCTTGCAGACCGCCCAGCCGAAGAGGATGCCGAGCAGGACGCCGAGGACGCCGCCGATGATCGAGGTGATGACGGCCTCCCAGCGGATCATGCGCCGCAGCTGGCGCCGCGTCGTGCCGACCGCGCGCAGCATCCCGATCTCGCGCGTGCGCTCGAAGATCGACAGCACGAGCGTGTTGACGATGCCGAACAGCGAGATCAGGACGCTCAGGCCGAGCAGCGCGTAGAAGATCGCGAGCAGCGTGTTGACCCCCTGCGCGGCGCGCTGCTTCTGCTGCTCGTTCGACTGCACCTGCGCGGTCGGGAAGGGCTTGAGCGCCTCCTCCACCGCGGCCTGCACCGTGGCCTGGTCCGCGCCGGGCTGCTCGCGGATGAAGATCGTGTTGAGGCCGGTGGCGTTGGACTGGAGCAGCGGCACGAGCGCCTGCTGCGCGACGACGATGCCGTTGAGCAGCGTCGCGTCGGAGTAGGTGCCGGCGACGGTGAAGCGCGCGCGGGCGCCGCTGATCGACAGCACGTCGACCGTGCCGCCGGGCTTGACGCCGATGTCGGACGCGGTCTGCTCGGAGATCAGCGCGCGATCGGTGCCGAGCGAGCCGAGCAGCGCGTTCGAGCCGTCGACCCAGTCGAACTGGTACACCTCGCCGATCGTCGTCGGGTCCACCCCGATCAGCGCGAACCCGCCGCGGCCGACCTGCACCGGGGCGCCGCCGACGGGCGAGGCGACCGCGACGCCGGGCAGGTCCTTCACGGCCGGGTAGACGTCGGTCGGGATCGTGCCGCCGAAGGAGCGCCCGGTGATCGTCAGCTCGCTCTTGAGCGAGCCGTCGAGGGCGTTCGTGAACGAGGCCTTGATGCCGCCGACGAAGATGGTCACGAACACGACGAGGCCGATGCCGATCATCAGCGCCGCGGCGG
>JBPCSR010000061.1:0-9595 GCA_051006935.1 Gaiellales bacterium | reverse complement strand
CTACGGCGCGTACGAGGGCATCACGACGCGCGAGATCCGCGAGTCGGTGCCGGGCTGGACGGTCTGGACGGGCGGCTGCCCCGACGGCGAGACGGCCGCGCAGGTCGCGGCGCGCGTCGACCGCGTGATCGCGGCGGCGCGCACGGCGGGCGGCACGACGCTCGTCGTCGCCCATGGCCACGTCCTGCGCGTGCTCACGGCGCGCTGGCTCGACCTGCCCCCGGAAGACGGGCGCCTCTTCCGCCTCGACACCGCGACGGTGTCGCTGCTCGGGTGGGAGCGGGAGTCGCCCGTCGTGCTCCAGTGGAATAACCGGCGCTAAGGCCGGCGCGAAGCGCCGGACTCGCCGCCGGTTATCACCGGAGGATTTCCCCGCGAGCGCAGCGAGTGGATGGGAATCCGAGGTGCACACGAGCCTGACCTCCCGGATCGCCGGTCTCTGCACTGACCAGAAGCCCGCTGCCGCGACCGATGTCACCTGCAGCGCCTACCGCGCCACGAGATCCAGCACCACCGGGCACCCCTCGAGCCCGGCCGCCTCGCGCAGACGGTTCTCCAGGAAGTACGCGTAGTCGCGCGTGATCAGTTTGCGGTCGTTGATCGTCACGCGGAATCGGGGCGGGCGCGACTGCACCTGCGCGCCGTAGAGGATCTTGAGGCGCTTGCCGTGCACGAGCGGCGGCTGGCGCTGGGCGACGGCGTCCTGCAGCGCGCGATTGACGGCGGGCGTCGGCATGCGGCGCGTGTAGGCCGCGTAGAGCTCCTCGATGCGGTCGAGCAGGCGGTCGAGGCCGCGCCCCGTGACGGCGCTCGTGGTCACGATCATCGGCCGCTGGCGCAGCTTGCGCTCGATCCGCAGGCGCAGGTCGTCGAGGTCGATCTCGGAGGCGTCCCACTTGGAGACGACGACGAGCGTGGCGCAGCCGGCCTTGCGCGCGGCGTCCGCGACGTCGAGGTCGTGGTCGACGAACCCCTCGGCGCCATCGATCAGGACGAGCGCGATGTCGGCCTGCTCGGCGGCGGCGAGGGCGCGCTTCTCGCTCCAGTACTCGATGTCCTGCCGCTGGGCGCGCTTGCGGCGCATGCCGGCGGTGTCCACGAGGCGGAAGACCGTGTCGCCGCGCACGAGGCGCGTGTCGATCGCGTCGCGCGTCGTGCCGGGGACGTCGCTGACGATCACGCGCGGCGAGCCGATCAGCTTGTTGAACAGCGACGACTTGCCGACGTTCGGCCGGCCGAGGATGGCGACGCCGATCTCGTCTGCCACGCGCTCCATGCGCTCGGCGTCGGGCATGCCCGACAGCGATTCGACGATCAGGTCGAGGAGGTCGCCGCTGCCCGACCCGTGGATCGCGGAGACGGGGACCGGGTCGCCGAGTCCGAGCTCGTGGAAGGCGAGCGCCGCGACGTCGCCGCTCTGGCCCTCGGCCTTGTTCGCGACGAGGATCATCGGGATGCGCTCGCGACGCAGGATCTCGGCGACCTCGAGGTCGCCGGGCATCACGCCGGCCTTGGCGTCCACCACGAACAGCGCCATGTCGGCCTCGGCCAGCGCGGTGCGCGCCTGCTGGGCGACTTCGTCGGCCATCATCGTCTGCCCGCCGAGGTCGATGCCGCCGGTGTCGACGAGGCGGAACGCCTTGCCGTTCCACTCCACGTCCACGTCCTTGCGATCGCGCGTCACGCCCGGCTCCGAGTGCACCACGGCGTCGCGACGTCCCGCGAGGCGGTTGCACAGCGTCGACTTGCCGACGTTCGGGTAGCCCACGACGGCGACGACGCCGAGCAGCGGCTGCTCCGGCAGGGCCTGCGCGTCGTCCTCGAACTCCTGGCCGCGACGCTTGCGCGCCCGCGGCGGCTCGCGCCCGCTCACGCTGCGCCCTCCGCGCTGGGCGGCTCGGGCGGCACCGCATCGACGGGGCGCCCCGCGCGTTCGGCGCTCTCGGCGAAGGACTGGAGCTGGCGCAGGTAGGCGCCGATCGTCTCCGAGGCCTCGCGATAGGCCTTGCCCCCGCGACCCGTGACCGCCAGCGGTCGGCCGAACGTCACGCTGACCGGGGTGCGCGGCGCGTCGACGACGCGGTCCGTGCCGTGGATCCAGACGGGCACGATCGGGGCGCCGGTCATGCCCGCGATCATCGCGGCGCCGGCCCGCACCTCGCCGAGGCCCTCGCCGTGGCGGCGCGTGCCGTCGATGAAGATGCCGAGCACGTCACCGCGCTGCAGCACCTCGCGGGCCGCGTCGATCGCCCCGCGATCGGCCTCGCCCCGGCGCACGGGGAACGCTCCCGTATGCGGCAGCATGCGACCGAGCATGGCGTTGTCGAACAGCTCCTGCTTGGCCATGTAGTGGATCGGGCGCTGCATCACGGCCCCGAGCACGAAGACGTCGTAGAACGACTGGTGGTTGGCGGCGAGGATCACGGGGCCGGTGCGCGGGAGCCGCTCGCGGCCCCACACCCGGACGTCGGAGAAGCGGCGGATCGGCGGGGCGACGAGCTTGAGCGCGAGTCCCCACGAGCGTTCGGGCGTCATCACCCGGAACCCGTCCCACGCCATGCGGACGCCGCTCATGCGCGCTCCTCGACGAGCCGCACGATCGCCTCGATGACCTCGTCGATCGCGAGGCCCTCGGTGTCCACGCGCACGCTGTCCTCGGGGACGATCATCTGCGCGGCGTCCTTGCGGTCGCGCTCGAGCGCGGTCTCCCCCGCCTCCTCGCCGCGCTCGGCGGCGCGGCGGCGGCGGCGCTCCTCCGGCGAGGCGTCGAGCCACACCTTCAGCTCGGCCTGGGGCCACACGACCGAGCCGATGTCGCGGCCCTCGGCGACGGCGTCGCCCTCCGCGAGGAAGGCGCGCTGCGCGCCGCGCAGCGCCTCGCGCACCTCGGGCAGGCACGACACGCCCGACACCGCGGCGTCGACCGCGTCGGAGCGCAGGGCGGGATCGAGCAGCCGCGCGGTCCACGCGGCCGCCTCGGCCACGACGATCGGGTCCTCCCCCGTCTCCAGCGCGACGAGCGTGACGGCGCGGTACATCGCGCCCGTGTCGAGATAGCGGTAGCCGAGCCGCGTCGCCAGCGCGCGCGCGACGGTCGACTTGCCGGCGCCGGCGGGTCCGTCGATGGTGACGATCATGGGCGCCGCACCGCCGTGGCCGCCTCGATCAGCGCGCGGAAGCCGGGGAACGAGACGTCGATCGCGCCCGGGTCGGTGATCGTCACGCCGGCCTCCGAGTAGAGGCCGGCGATCGCGCCGAGCATCGCGATGCGATGGTCGCCCTGCGGATCGACCGTCCCGCCGCGCAGTCGCGCGGGCACGCCGCGGATGAACCACCCGTCGTCCTCGAGCTCGATGCGGCCGCCGACGGCGCGCAGCGCGGCACACACGCTCTCGAGCCGGTTCGACTCCTTGACCTTGAGCTCCTCGGCCCCGCGCACACGCGTCTTGCCGCGCGCCGCGCAGGCCGCGAGCGCGAGGATCGGCAGCTCGTCGACGAGACCGGGCACCTCCTGCGGGCGGATGCTGCTCGCGGTGAGATCCGCGTGGGCGACCTCGAGATCGGCGACCGGCTCCCCTGCGTCGGTGGTGCGGCGGTTGAACACCGCGATCCGCGCACCCATGCGCTCGAGCACGTCGAGCAGACCGGTGCGGCCGGCGCCGATGCCGATGCCGCGCAGGAAGATGCGCGACTCGGGGATCAGCGTCGCCGCGACGATCGGGAAGGCGGCCGACGACATGTCGCCGGGCACCTCGATGCGGTCGAGCTGCAGGCGCTGCGTCGGCTGGAGCGTGATGCGCCCGCCGCCCGTGGAGACCGCGGCGCCGGCCGCGCGCAGCATGCGCTCGGTGTGGTCGCGGGTCGGCGTCTGCTCGATCACCGTCGTCGGGCCGGCGGCGCGCAGTCCCGCCAGCAGGATCGCCGACTTGACCTGGGCCGACGAGACCTCCATGCGGTGCTCGATGCCCTGCAGCGGCGCGCCCGCCGAGACGGTGACGGGCGGGCAGCCGTCGGTCGTCTCGATCTGCGCCCCCATCGCGCGCAGCGGCGCGGCGACGCGCTCCATCGGGCGCGTGCGGATCGACGCGTCGCCGTCGAGCGTGAACACGCCCGTCGGCTGCATCGCGCAGATGCCCGTGAGGAGGCGCATCAGCGTGCCCGCGTTGCGCACGTCGATCGCGCCGACCGGCGGGCTCAGCCCGTCGATGCCGACGCCGTGCACGGTGAGTCGCCCCGGGCCGTGCTCGTCGACCTGCACGCCGAGCGCCCGCACGGCCTCGAGCGTGGCGCGGGTGTCGGCGGAGTCGCCCCAGCCCTCGACCTCGACCGGGCCGTCGCAGAGCGCGCCGATCAGAAGCGCGCGGTGGCTCACGGACTTGTCGCCGTTGACGACGAGCTCGCCGACGAGCGGCCCGCACGGCTCGACCTGCCAGGGGCCGCTCATTCCGCGCCTCCGCGGACGTCGACGATCGACTGGTGCGTGGCGTCGCAGCCGTCGGCGCGCAGGAGGCCGGCGGCGCGCTCGGCGTTGCCGGCGCCCGCGACGATGATGCGGATCTCGCCGCCCCGCTCCGGGGAGATGTGGCTGAGCGAGAATTCCTCGATGTTGATGCCGGCGGCCGACAGCGTCTGCGCGATCGACGAGATCGCGCCGGGCCGGTCGGGCACGGAGACGAGCAGCTCGTGGAGGTCGGCCGGGGCCGCGCGATGCGCGTGCGCGAGCGCCTCGCCGCGCGCCGCCCCGGCGTCGGCGATCCACGTGGCGAGGTAGGCCTCGTCGCCCGCACGCAGCGCGGTCGCGACCGCGTCGAGTCGCGCCTGCGCGTCGCCGAGCGCCGCGAGCACCGCCTCGCGGTTGTCGAGCAGGATGTCGATCCAGATGTCGGCGTTGGCGCCGGCCACGCGCGTCATGTCGCGGAACGAGCCGCCGACGGAGTGCAGCGGCCGGTGGCCGTTAACGTCGGTCTCCGCGACCTGCGTGGCGAGGACATTCGCGAGGACGTGCGGGAAGTGGCTCGTCATGGCGACGATCGAGTCGTGCGCGTCGGCGTCGATCACGACGGGCCGTGCGCCGATCGCGACCACGAGCGCGTGGATCTGCGCGAGGCGCTCGGGGTCGGACTCGAGCGACGGCGTCAGGAACCACGTGGCGCCCTGGAACAGCTCCGGGCGAGCGTGCGCGGCGCCGTGGGCCTCCGAGCCGCAGATCGGGTGGCCGCCGACGAAGCGCGCGCGCCCCGCGTCCGGGACGGTCGCGACGACGTGGCCCTTGGTCGAGCCGATGTCGGTGATCGTCGCCGACGGCGTGGCCGCGAGCACCTGCTCGATCACGCTGCCGATCGCAGACACGGGCGTGGCCACGACGACGACGTCGGCGTCGGCGCACGCGTCGGCGATGGAGCCGGCCACGCGATCCACGCAGCCGCGCTCGAGCGCCACGGCGGCCTCATCGGCGACCAGATCGAAGCCTGCGACCTCGGCGCCGGCATGCTCGCGCAGAGCCAGCCCGAGGCTGCCCCCCATCAGTCCGAGGCCGACGATCGCGACCTGCATGGCCGCCTACCGGCTGAGGGTCCTGCCGCTGACCGCGACGAGCCGCTCGACGTCCGCCACGAACGCGGGGAAGTCGGCCGACGGGATCTGCTGGGCGGCATCGGAGAGCGCGTGCTCGGGGGTCGGGTGCGTCTCGACGATCAACCCGTCGGCGCCGGCGGCGACCGAGGCCCACGCGAGCGGCGCGACGAGCGACCGCTTGCCCGCGGCGTGCGACGGGTCGACGATCACCGGGAGATGCGTCTCGGCCTTGAGCACCGGGATCGCGGACACGTCGAGCGTGAAGCGCGTCGCCTTCTCGAACGTGCGGATGCCGCGCTCGCAGAGGATCAGCTCGTCGCAGCCGCCGTTGGCGATGTACTCCGACGCCATCAGCAGCTCCTCGATGGTGGCGGCGATGCCGCGCTTCAGCATGATCGGCTTGCCGGAGCGGCCGACCTCGCTGAGCAGGTTGAAGTTCTGCATGTTGCGCGCGCCGATCCAGATCATGTCGACGTGGTCGACGACGTCCTGGAGATCGCGCACGTCCATCAGCTCGGTCGTGATCGGCAGACCGACTTCGTCCCCGACGGCGCGCAGGATGCGCAGCCCCTCGAGACCGAGGCCCTGGAACGCGTACGGCGAGGTGCGCGGCTTGTACGCGCCGCCGCGCAGCATCGAGCCGCCGGCCTCCTTGACGGCCTTCGCCGAAGCCAGCGTCTGGTCGTACGACTCGATCGAGCAGGGGCCGGCCATCATCGCGAAGCTGCCGCCGCCGACCTTGCACGGGCCGATCGTCACGACGGTGTCGCGCGAGCGGAACTCGCGCGAGACGCGCTTGTACTCCTTGCGCAGCGGCACGACGCGCTCGACGCCGGCGACGGCCTCGAGCGGCAGGCCCGCGACGATCGCGCGATCGCCGATCGCGCCGATCACCGTGCCCTCGCCGCCGGCGTCCACGTGCACGCCGGCGCCGGCCTCCTCGATCAGGCCGATGACGTGCTGCACCTCCTCCGCGGTCGCGGAGGCGCGCATGACGACGATCAGCTCGGGTGCTCCTGTTGCGGGGACCGCGCTCACGCGCCGGAGTATACGGCGGGTCGGGGTTTCAGCCGCCGCTTGCGGCGTCGCGCAGCGCCTCGACCTCGTGCGGCTTGAGGGCGCGGCAGGTGCCGGTCCCGAGCCGTCCCAGCTGCAGCGGGCCGTACGCCACGCGCTCGAGCTCGAGCACCGGGTAGCCGACGGCGGCGCACATGCGCCGCACCTGCCGGTTGCGCCCCTCCTTGATCGTCAGCTCGAGCTCGGCGCCGCCCGAGCGCGTCCCGAGGACGGCCACCTGCGCGGGCTGCGTGCGGCCGTCATCGAGGTGCACCCCCTGCTGGAGCTTGCGCAGCGCGGCCGAGCCGGGCAGCCCGCGGACGATCGCGCGGTACGTCTTGGGCACGCCGTGGCGGGGATGCGCGAGGCGGTGCGCGAGGTCGCCGTCGTTGGTGAGCAGGAGCAGCCCGCTGGTCATCGCGTCGAGGCGGCCGACGGGGACGACGCGCTCGACCGCGTCGACGAGATCCATCACCGTGGGGCGCCCCTCGGGGTCGCGGACCGTGGTGACGTAGCCGATCGGCTTGTTGAGCATCAGATGCACGAGGCGCTCGGCCGCCACGGGCGCACCGTCGACGGCGACGACCGCGCCGGGCTCGACCTGCGCGCCGGGCTGCGCGACGGCGCCGTCGATCGTCACGCGCCCCTCGGCGATCAGCGCGTCGGCGCCGCGGCGCGAGGCCACGCCGCTCTGCGCGAGGAACCGGTTGAGCCGGATCGTCTCCGCCGCGTCATCAGCCACGGCGGGAAGTCTCTCAGGTGCCGGTGTCGGCTGCGGCGGGCTCCTCGATCGCCACGGCCTGCGACGCGGCCATCGCCTGCAGCCGGTCGCGCACCTCGGCGGCGTCGGGCAGGTCGTCGCCGAGCTCCTCGAGCAGCGGCAGCGAGTGGCGCCCCTCCTCGAGCCCGAACACCCGGTCGAAGCGCGTCGTCGTGCGGTACAGGATCGGGTTGCCGGGACGGTCGGAGCGCCCCGCCTCCTCGATCAGACCGCGCTCGAGCAGGTTCTGCACGGGGTTGTCGGCCGCGACGCCGCGGATCCGCGAGATCTCGGGACGGCTGACGGGGCCGGCGTAGGCGATCACGGCGAGCGTCTCCAGCGCGGCGCGCGAGAGCGGCCGCTGCGAGAGCTGGTCGAGCAGGCGGGCGCACGCCAGCGCGGCCTCGTCGGCGGCACGCAGGGCCCAGCCGCCGGAGACGCGCTCGAGCACCACGCCGGAGGCGCCGGGCGCGTGGCGCGCGGCGACGAGCTGCAGCGCCTCCTCGACGTCGGGCTCCGAGAGCCCCGACGCGGCCGCCAGGGCACGCTCGTCGAGCGGCTCGGAGGCGACGAACAGCAGGGCCTCGAGAACGCGGGCGTCGGCGCTCATGCGGCCTCCTGCACGGTCGTGGTCGTGGTCGAGGTCGTGGTCGAGCGGCCGGCGAGGCGCATGCGGATCGGCGCGAACGGCGCGTCCTGCTCGGCGATCACCTCGCCGCCGCGGATCAGGTCGAGCACGGCCCAGAACGCGGCGGCCTGCTCGGCCCGGCCGAGGCCGCGCACGGCGTCGTCGAACGAGCAGCTGCCCGTGGCGCGCACGGCGCGCCGCACGTGATCGAGGAGCCGCCCCAGCGGAATGCGGCGGCGCAGCACGTGGATCGGCTCGGACGCCTCCTCCGTGCGCGTGATCGCCAGCCGCAGCGCGGCGGCCAGGGCGTGCGGATCGCCGGTCGCCTCGTCGTCGAGCTGCGGGCGCGGCGGGCGCAGCGCGGGCGGGCCGTCGCGGAAGATGCGGCGGCCGACCTCGTCGAGGCGGTCGCCGAGCCACTGCGCGGCGGCCTGGGCGCGGGCGTACTCGGCGAGACGTGCGGCCAGCTCCTCGGCGGCCTCCTGCGCGTCGGGCAGCTCGTCGACCTCGTCCGGCGCGAGCAGGAGGCGGATCTTGAGCTCGAGCAGCGCCGCCACGAGCACGAGGAACTCGCTCGCGCTCTCGAGGTCGATCTCGCCCTCCTCCTCGATCTGCGCCAGATAGCGCAGGCACACGTCGGCGACGGGGACCTCGCCGAGGTCCACGACATCGCGCAGGACGAGCGCGAGCAGCAGGTCGAAGGGGCCGCTGAACGGCTCCAGCTCGAGCTCGAGCGCCAGTGCGGACGAGGCGGCCATCGCACCGCACGCTAGTCCCCGCACCGGACGCGCGGACGGCGCTAGGCCACGGAGACGGAGCCCACGGTCGCCTGGATCTCGGCGAACAGGGCCTGGTCCGGGCGCACGCGGTAGGCCGGGCCGAGCCTCAGCCGGCGCTGGCCCGACGACGTGCGAATGTCCACGACGACGGGGTGGTCGCCGTGGAACTCCTCGCAGATGTGGCGCAGCCGTTCGATCGCATCGGCGGGCGCCGTGCGGGCGTCGACCTCGATGCGCACGATCCCGACGACGGGGACGGCGTCGAACGGCAGCACCTCGAAGGCGACGAGCTTGGTCTCGCCGCCGCCGCGCTGGTCGACCCTGCCGCGGACGATCACCACGCGATCCTGCTCGAGCAGCGACCGCGCCGTCGTGAAGGCCTTCGAGAAGACCACCACCTCGACGACGCCCGTCGTGTCCTCGAGCTGGACGAACGCCATCGGATCGCCCTTCTTGGTCATCGTCTGGCGCACGGTCGAGACGAGGCCGCCGATCGCGACGGTCTCGCCCTCCTTGCGGTGCTCGAGATCGCGGATCGGCACGTCGACCTTGCGTGCCAGCTGATCGGCGATGTCGGCCAGCGGATGGCTCGACACGTAGATGCCGAGCGTCTCGCGCTCGCCCGCGAGCAGCTCCTTCTTGTCGAACTCGCCCTCCGGCACGGGCGGGTGCGAGCCACCCCCGCCGCCGCCCACCGCGGCGTCGTCGAGCCCCTCGAAGAGGTTCGTCTGCCCGGCGTGCCGATCGGCCTGCGACTTGCGGCCCGACTGCACGGCCTGATCGAGCACGAGCAGCATG
>JBPCSR010000060.1:0-14604 GCA_051006935.1 Gaiellales bacterium | reverse complement strand
GAGGACGACCTGCAACTCGAGGGCCCGCCGCCGGCGCTGGCCGGCCTGTTGCTCTCCGCCGAGGCGCTGCGCCGCCACTACGAGGCGAGCCTCGAGGATCGCGGCCGCACGGATCTGCTCGCGTATCCCGCCCCGGAGACGGGCGGCATCTGGCAGAGCGACGAGCCGCCGCCGCGGGTCTTCGGCGTCCGCCGACCGTGGCAGCCCGAGAAGTCCTCGCGCGCGCAGAAGGTCTGACGCACGTCGCGATCCGCGCCGCGTGCCCGCACATGGTCGGTCGTCGAGAGGGTCGACCGACTCGTGGTCGCGATCACGGCGCCTCGGAAACGCGAACGGCCCCGCCCCTCCCTGCGGAGGAACGGGGCCGTCGACGTCAGCGCGCTAGCCCTTGAAGGGGTGCTTCGCGTCGTACCAGTCGGCGATCTCGTCGAACGTGCACCAACGCACGCCCTCGTGCTTGTTGATGTGCTCGATGATCCGCTCGTGCATCGCCGTCACGCCCGGGCGGCCGGAGATGTCGGGGTGGACGGTCATCGTGAAGACGACCTCCTCCTCCTCGCGGTACACGTAGTCGAACTGGTCCATCCACATCTGCTCGATGTCGCGCGGGTTCACGAAGCCGTGCGAGTTCGGCACCTTCTTCATGAACATCATCGGGGGCAGGTCGTCGAGGTACCACGACGCCGGGATCTCGATCAGCTTCGACTCGGTGCCGCGCTTGAGCGGCTCCATCCACGTCTCCGCCGGCTGCGAGTAGTCGATCAGCTTCCACGAGTCGCCGACGCGCACGCGGTGGCAGTGGAAGTCCTCGTTCATCAACGAGTGGTCGTACTTGATGCCGTGCTTCAGCAGCAGCTCGTTCGTGATCGGGGAGAACTCCCACCACGGCGCGACGTACCCGGTCGGACGGCGGCCGCAGAGCTCCTCGATCAGGGTGATGCTCTTCAGCATCACCGCCTCCTCCTGCTCCGGTGACATCGCGATCGGATTCTCGTGCGTGTAGCCGTGCATGCCGATCTCGTGCCCGGCGTCCGCGACGGCCTTCATGTCCTCCGGGAACGTCTCGATCGAGTGCCCCGGGATGAACCACGTCGTCTTGATGCCGTACTTGTCGAACAGCTTGAGCATGCGGCGCGTGCCGACCTCGCCGGCGAACAGGCCGCGCGAGATGTCGCACGGCGAGTCGCCGCCCGCGTACGAACCGATCTGCCCGGCGACCGCGTCGACGTCGACGCCGTACGCGACCAGGATCTCCTTCGCCATGTGTCTTTCCTCCAGGACGTGCAGGTTTCTGTGCGGAGACCGTACCGCCCGCGCCGTGCAGCGGCAAGCGGGCACCCCCGCGATGTGGAATGCTCAGGCGCATGTGCTCGCTCTGCGGAACCCTCGGCGCGGCCGCGCACTGGTCGGAGGGCGGCGGCGACCGCTCGCAGGTGGGCACGCGGCGTGCCGTGCTGCGCGAGCGCATCCGCCGCGTCGCGCTCCTCAATCGCGTGCTCGCGCCCGAGCGCATGCACGTCGACGAGTGGGAGGAGACCGCGTACATCCTGCGCGGGCCGACCGGGCAGTCCGTCCTGTGTGGCGACCTCGCCGCCGTGTTCGCCGAGGTGCAGCGCCTGCGCGGCGCGCCGCTCGACCCGCTCGACCCCGCGCTCGTCGAGGCGCTGACGGCATGAGCGGCGAGCGCACCCCGCTCACGCTCATCACCGGCTTCCTCGGCTCCGGCAAGACGACGCTGCTCTCCGAGCTGCTGCGCGACCCGCTGCTCGGCGACGCCGTCGTGCTCGTCAACGAGCTCGGCGAGGTGCCGCTCGACCACCACCTGCTGCGCGAGGTCGACGAGAAGACCGTCATCCTCGACTCGGGCTGCGTGTGCTGCACGATCCGTACCGACCTCGTGGACGAGCTGCGCGACCTCGAGGTGCGCGTGCACCGCGGCGAGATCCCCGCGTTCCGGCGCGTCGTGGTCGAGACGACCGGCCTCGCCGACCCCGTGCCCGTGCTCGCGACGCTCCTGTCGGACCCGATGCTGTCCGCGCACTACATGGCCGACGGCGTCGTGGCGTGCGTCGACGCCGTCAACGCGCCGCTCCAGGCCGAGCGGCAGCCCGAGTGGACCAAGCAGGTCGTCGTCGCCGACCGGATCGTGCTGACGAAGACCGACCTCGCCGACGCCGACGCCGTGGCGGCCGAGGCGCTGATCCGCGCGCGCAACCCCGTCGCCGAGATCATTCCCGGCGTCGCGGGCGACGTGCCGGCCGCGCGGCTGATCGGCCTCGGCGTGCTCGCCGACGAGCGCCGGGCCGAGCAGGTGACGGCCTGGCTCGACGCGGTCGACCACGGGCACGGCCACGACCACGCGCACGACCACCACGCCGGCGTGCACGCGATCGCGCTGCGCTTCGACGAGCCGCTCGACTGGACGATGTTCGCGCTCTGGCTCGCGATGCTGCTGCAGAGCCGCGGCGACGACGTCCTGCGCGTCAAGGGCCTGCTGGACACGGGCGCCGACGGGCCGCTCGTCCTGCACGGCGTGCAGCACGTGATCCACCCGCCGTCGCACCTCGCGGCCTGGCCCGACGAGGACCGCACGTCGCGGATCGTCCTGATCGTGCGCGGCATCGGACGCGACGAGGTCGCGGCCTCGCTGCGCGCGTTCGACGGGCTCGCCAAGCCGGCGTCCGAAATCCTTGCCTGAGCGGCGGTTACTCGCCTAGGATGCCGCCACGGGTCGAATCGGCCCGTGGGGAACCGAACGAGGAGAGAGCCACATGGCCTGGGACTACGACGCGCTCCACAAGGCGCCGCACACCTACTTCGACGCCGTCGACGCGAAGGACGTCGAGGCGATCGTCGCGCACTTCGCCGACGACGCCACGCTGACGATCCAGACCGCGAACGTCACGCACAACGGCAAGGACGAGATCCGCCGCATGTTCACGGACTTCACCGAGAACTCCGTGTTCATCAAGCACGAGATGCGGAACGTCGTCGTCGAGGAGGGCAAGGGCAAGGTCGCCACGGAGCAGGGCTACATCGGCGAGCTCAAGGACGGCACGAAGAACGACATGCACAACTGCAACTTCTTCGACTTCAACGAGAACGGCGAGTTCCAGCGGGTCATCATCTGGATGGCCGGCACGAGCCCGCTCGTCTAGCGCACGACCGCGGCGCGCCGGTCCTCGCCGGCGCGCCGCGCATCGCGTCCGCCACGCCCGGCCGGCGCGCCACCGGAGGAGAGGGAAGATGACCGATTCGTTCATGGGGCGCATCCCGGTGCCGATCCTGCTCGGCATCACGATGTTCTTCTGGGGCGCCGCGTTCAACGCCACCGACGTCGCGTTCGACTACGCGCCCGCGGGCATCATCACGTTCCTGCGCGCGGGCATCGCCACCGTCCTGCTGCTCCTGCTGATGCCCGTCCTCGGCGGCACGTTCCCCCGCTCGCGGACGATCTGGCTGTTCGCCCTCGTCGTCGGCGCCGGCTCGACGACGCTGTCCCTGGCGGGCCTCGGTCTCGGCACGCAGTACGCCGGCCCGGCGATCGCCTCGGTGCTGCTGAACTCGGCGCCGTTCTTCGCCGTCCTGTTCGCCCGCATCACGCTCAACGAGCGCATCAAGCTGCTGCGCGGCATCGGTCTGGTGATCGGCTTCGTCGGCGTCGTCATCATCGTGCTCTCCAACCCGACGGAGACCGGCTCCGGGGGCGAGTTCATCTTCGGCGTCGTGGCCGTGATGATCGGCGCGGTCGGCTACGCCGTCGCGAGCGTCGTGGTGCGGTACATGAACGTCCGCGACATCGAGACGGACCTGTGGGGCTTCACCTTCGCGCAGTTCCTCTGCGGCACGATCCTGCTGATCCCGTTCGCGCTGCTGTCGGGCGATCCGGGCTCCACGCAGTGGGACGCCCCGGGCTTCTGGGCGACGATGGCGTTCCTCGGCCTCGGCCCGCAGCTGATCGCCTACGTCTGCTTCTTCGTCGCGCTCGCGCGCTGGCCCTCCGGCCGCGTGATGGCATGGTCGTTCCTGCCCCCCGTCGTCGCCGGCGTCATCGAGATCCTGCGCGGCAACATCCCCGGCGCCGTCGCGCTGATCGGCATGGCCGTGACGATCGTCGGCGTCGCCATCGTCAACCACCCGCGCGCCGAGGACACGCCGGTGCCCAGCGGCGACCCCGAGGAGCACATCGCGTGAGCGCACTGCCCGACGCCCCCCTGCACGACTGGAGCTGCTTCGAGATCGCCGCGGCGGTGCGCGACGGCGACGTCTCGGCCGAGGAGGTCGTGCGGCACCACCTCGACCGCATCGAGGCGCGGGCCGACCTGAACGCGTTCATCACCGTGACGGCGGAGCAGGCGCTCGCCGACGCGCGCGCCCTGCCCGAGCACCGGCGCACCGGCGCCCTCGCGGGCGTGCCGTTCGCGCCGAAGGACCTGTTCGACACCGCGGGCATCCGCACCACCGCCGGCTCCGCGCAGCTGCGCGACCACGTGCCGACCTCGACGGCGTCGAGCGTGCAGCGGCTCGTCGACGCCGGCGCGATCATCGTCGGCAAGACGAACCTCAGCGAGTTCGCCTGGGGCGTCACCACCCAGAACGTCCACTACGGCTTCGCCCAGAACCCGCGTCACCCCGGGAGGATCGCCGGCGGCTCGTCGGGCGGCTCGGCGGCCGGGCTCGCCGGCGGGCTCTTCGCGATCACGCTCGGCACCGACACCGGCGGCTCGATCCGCATCCCGTCGGCCGCGTGCGGCACCTCGGGCTACAAGGGCTCGTGGGGGCTGATCCCCGACGACGGCTGCTACCCGCTGATCCCCTCGATGGACCACGTCGGACCGATGGCCCGCACGATGGAGGAGTGCGCGCTCGCGCTCGACGTGCTCGGCGTGCTCGACCGCCCCACCCCGCGCCTCGCCGGCCTGCGCGTGGGCGTCCTCCACCCCACGCCCGCCGCCGACGCGATGGCCGCGCTCGGCGCCCACGTCGAGGAGGCCGTGCTGCCCGACTACGGCTCGCTGTTCCCGCTCTTCGCCGCCGAGGCCGCCGACACGCACCGCGCCTTCATCGAGGAGCGCTGGGACGAGTACTCGCCGGATCTCCAGGCGAAGCTCACGCTCGGCCGCAACATCACCGCGATGGAGTACCTGCAGGCCCAGCGCGACCTCGAGGAGTACGAGCGCATCTGCGAGCTCGAGCTCGCGCACGACATCCTCATCAACCCGACGATCCCGTGCGACCTGGCGCCCGTCGCCGAGCCGGAGACCTTCGAGCTGCGCCTGAAGATGACGCCGTACACGCGCGCCTTCAACCACCTCGGCTGGCCGTCCTGCACGACGCGCGACGGGCTGATGATCTCGGGACGAGACGACACGACCGTCCTCGCCGCCGCCCTGGCGTGGGAGGAGACCATCGAGGGACGGGCCGTCACGGCCTGACCGGAAGGAGACCGCAATGGGAACGCTGATCGACCTCTCCGTCGGCATCGAGAACGGCATGCCCGCGCATGCGCTGTTCCCCTCGCCGATCATCCTCCCGTACGTGAACCACGAGCAGGCCAAGGCGGCCGGGCTCGGCGAAGAGGGCGACCCCTTCACGTACGCCGTCAACTACATCTCGATGCTCGAGCACGTCGGCACGCACGTCGATGCGCCGATCCACTTCGGCCCGAACGGCGACACGATCGACAACTGCCCGCTCGAGTGGTTCCGCGGCACAGCCGTGTGCCTCGACCTCACGCACATCCCCGACCTCGGCGACATCGACGTCGCCGACCTCGAGGCCGCCGCCGACAAGGCCGGCGTCGAGATCGACGGGCAGATCGTGCTCATGAACACGGGGCTCCACAACCGCCACTGGCCCGAGCAGTCGGCGTGTACCTCGAACCCGGGTCTGACCGCCGCCGCCACGCACTGGCTCGCCGACCACGGCTCGATGGTGCACGGCGTCGAGGGGCCGTCGACCGACAAGGCCGGCACCAAGGGGTTCCCGTCGCACCGCGTCTGCCGCGACCGCGGGATGGTGCACTACGAGTGGCTCTGCAATCTCGAGCAGCTCGTCGGCAAGGGCGAGTTCCAGTTCTACGGGTTCCCGCTCAAGTGGGTCGGCGGCACCGGGTCGCCGTGTCGTGCGATCGCCGAGGTGGGCTGATGACCGAGCATCTGATGGAGCGCATGACCTGGCAGGAGGTCGATGCGCGCGTCACCGCCGGCGTCGACGCCGTGCTCCTCCCGATCGGCACGACGGAGCAGCACGGCCCGCATATGCCGCTCGACACGGACTGCGTGATCGCACGCAGCCTCGCCGGCCGCGTCGCCGAGCAGGCCGAGGCGGAGGGCCTCAACGTGCTCGTCGCCCCCACGCTGAACGTGACGCTGTCCTGGTACCACATGCAGTTCCCCGGCTCGATGCGCCTCTCCACGACGACCTTCCTGCAGGTCTTCAAGGAGGTCGTCGAATCGCTCCACCACCACGGCATCCGCAACGTGATCGCGCTCAACGGGCACGGCGGCAACGTCGCGGCGCTGACCGTCGCCGTCAACCACTACCTCGAGACGACGGGGCGCCGCGTGTTCCTCGCCCAGTGGTGGGAGCTCTGCGGCGACGTCGTCGGCACCGTGGAGGGCCCCGGCATCCACGCCGAGGAGGCGGAGACGTCGCTCGCCCTCGCCGTCGGCCAGCGCGTGCTGATGGAGAAGGCGACGAGCGACGCGTGGGACCGCGGCGAGGCCGTCAAGGCCGCCGGCCACACGTGGTCGTCGCTCGGCAAGTACAGCCTCGTGCCGAAGGGGCCGGGCGTGACGGTGCCGATGGACATGCTGCGCGACATCACCGAGTCCGGCGTCGTCGGCGACTCGACGCGCGCCACGCCCGAGCTCGGCCAGCGGATCATCGACGCGTTCGTGCCGCGGCTGGTGACGGTCGTGCGCGACATGTCGGAGACGGCGCCGGAGGCGTAGTGCGCCCGACCGCCACCGGGCTCGGCGACGTCGTCGCGGTCGCGGGCGTCCGCAAGGAGTCCACGCGCGTCGGCGACGCGACCGTCACGCGCGCCTCCTACCCCACAGGGTGGCGGCACGCCGATCACGATCCCGCCCTCTGCGCGCTGACGCACGTCGGCTACTGCGTGTCCGGCCGCCTGCGCGTGTGGTGGCCCGACGGCGCGGAGGTGCTCGTCGAGGGCGGGCAGGCCTTCGCGCTGCCGCCCGGGCACGACGCCGAGTGCCTCGAGGCGTGCACGCTGATCCAGTTCGACCCGGATGACGATCGGCAGGGCGCACCGTGACGCGCGTGATCGGCGTCGACATCGGCGGCACCTTCACGGACCTGATGCTGTTCGACGCCGAGACGGGCGGCGTCCACGTCCACAAGGTGCCGTCCACCCCGGCCGCGCCGGACGAGGCGATGGTCGATGGCATCCGGGAGCTGTGCGCGCTCGCCGGGATCGCGCCGGGCGACGTCACCGGCGTCTTCCACGGCACCACGGTCGCGACGAACGCCGTGCTCGAGTTCGACGGCGCGAAGGTCGGCATGATCACGACGCGCGGCTTCCGCGACGTCGCGCACATCGGCCGGCACCAGCGCCCGCAGCACTACTCCGTGGTACAGGACATCCCGTGGCAGGCGCGTCCGTTCGCCGAGCGCGCGCACCGTCACGTCGTGACCGAGCGGATCGTGCCGCCCTCCGGCGAGGTGCTCGTCCCGCTCGCCGAGGACGAGGTGCGCGCGGCCGCCGAGGAGCTGAAGGCGGCGGGCGTCGAGGCGGTCGCGATCTGCTTCCTCTTCTCGTACCTCAACCCGGCGCACGAGCGACGGGCGGCGGAGATCGTGCGCGAGACGATGCCCGACGCGTTCGTCACCGCGAGCGCGGACATCGTCCCCCAGTTCCGCGAGTTCGAGCGGTTCACCACCGCGCTGATGAACGCCTTCATCGGCCCGAAGACCGGCCACTACATCGAGCGCCTCGACCGCGCCCTGCGCGACCTCGGGGTGACCGGCGACCTGCACGTGATGATGTCGAGCGGCGGCGTCGCGAGCGTGCGCGCCGCGGCCGAGCGCCCGGTCACGCTGCTCCTGTCCGGGCCCGCCGCGGGCATCCTCGGCGGCCAGTGGACGAGCGCGCTGAGCGGGCGCGAGCGGCTGATCACCTTCGACGTCGGCGGCACCTCCGCGGACATCGGCATCGTCACGGAGCACGGCGTCGCCGAGGCCTCCGCGCGCGACACCTGGGTCGGCGGCTACCCGCTGCTCGTGCCCATGCTCGACGTGCACGCGATCGGCGCGGGCGGCGGCTCCGTCGCCTACGTCGACGAGGGCGGCGCCTTCCGGGTGGGACCGCGCAGCGCCAAGGCCCGCCCCGGCCCCGCCTGCTACGGGCACGGCGGCACGGAGCCGACGATCTCCGACGCGCACCTCCTGCTGGGCCGGCTCGATGCAGAGCGTTTCCTCGGCGGACGCATGCGGCTCGACCGCGCCGCGGCGGAGGCCGCGATCGCCCCGCTCGCCGCGCAGCTCGGTATGGACCAGGCCGAGACGGCGCAGGGCATCCTCACGATCGCCAACGCCAACATGGCGCGCGCGATCCGCTCGCGCACCATCGAGAAGGGCCACGACCCGCGCGATTTCGCGCTCGTCGCGTTCGGCGGCGCCGGCCCGCTCCACGCCGCCGAGGTGGCGGAGCTCCTCAACGTGCCTGAGGTGCTGGTGCCGCCGTACCCCGGCATCACCTCGGCGAACGGCCTCCTCACCAGCGACCTCAAGTACGACCAGATGCGCACGGTCTTCATGGTCGAGGGCGACGTCGACGCCGATCGCGTCAACCGCGAGCTCGAGGACATCGAGCGCCTGCTGCGGTCGTGGCTGCACGAGGACGGCGTCGCCGATGCGGACATCGCCGTCACACGGGCGCTCGACTGCCGCTACGTCGGGCAGGGCTACGAGCTGCGCGTCCCGCTCGACGACGGGCCGTTCGCCGAGGCCGCGCTGGCGCGCTTCCACGAGCTGCACACGCGGGAGTACGGCAAGGCGCACGGCGATCCGATCGAGATCGTCAACGCCCGCGTCACCGCCGTCGGCCACCGGCCGACCGTCGACGCGCTGCCCGTCGCCAGCGGCACGCTCGCCGACGCCGTCGTCGCGGAGCAGCCCGTGCGCTTCCCCGGCGCCGACGGAGTTCTCGCCGAGCACGCCACGCCGTTCCTCGAGCGCGCCCGCCTGCCGATCGACGAGCGCTTCGCCGGGCCCGCGATCGTGCTCCACGCGGACACCACGACCGTCATCCCGCCCGGCTGGAGCGGCTGCGCCGACGCCGCCGGCAACCTCGTCCTCACCCGGGAGGCCACGGCATGAGCCGCCTCGACCCCGTCACCACCGCGGTCATCGCCGGCGGCCTCGACTCGATCGCCGTCGAGATGGGCCACAAGCTGGCGCGCATGTCGTACTCCTCGATCATCCGCGAGTCCGAGGACTTCGGCTGCGCGCTCTGCGACGCCGACGCCAACCAGCTGTGCGAGTCGATCCAGTCGACGCCGCTGCAGTCCGGCCCGATCCCGGGCTACGTGCGCGGCATCGAGCGCCGCTTCGCCGAGACCGGACAGGAGTGGCGGCCCGGCGACGTCGTGATCCACAACCACCCGTACTACGGGGCGTCGCACCAGCCGGACGTCGGCTTCATCGTGCCCGTGTTCCACGACGGGGAGCTCGTCGGGTTCTCCGGCACGACGGCGCACCACCTCGACCTCGGCGCGCTCTCGCCGGGGACGTGCGGCATCGTCGACGCCGGCGACGCCTACGCCGAGGGCCTGCACTTCAACGCGCTCAAGATCGAGGAGGCCGGCCGGCCGAACCGCGTCCTCTGGCAGCTGATCGAGGACAACGTCCGCGCGCCGCACCTCGTCGTCGGCGACATGGAGGCGCAGGTCACGGCCGCCAAGATCGGCGCCGCCCGCCTCGAGGAGCTGATCGCGCGATACGGCCTTGAGACGTTCCGGCTCGCCTGCGCCGACGTGATGGACTACTCCGAGCGGATGATGCGGCGCGAGATCGAGCGGCTCCCCGACGGCACCTACGCCGCGGAGGGGCGTCTCGACGGGTACCCCGACCACCCCGACCCCGCCTACCGCGACCTCCTCATCAAGGTGGCCGTGACGATCACGGGGTCCGAGCTCACGGTCGACCTCGCCGGCACCTCGCCGCAGATCGACCTGCCGCTGAACATGCCGTTCGTCGGCACCGTCGACCTCGCGGTCTGGGTCGCGCTGCGGTCGATCCTGCTCGACACGGCCACGCACGACGCCGTGCCGACGAACTCGGGCCTCTTCCGGGCGATCACGATCTCGGCGCCCGAGGGGTGCCTCGCCAATCCGCGCTTCCCCGCGCCGACGATCGCGCGCTTCTCCGGCGGCAACCTCGTCGCCGACACGCTGATGCGCGCGCTGGCGCCGATCCTGCCGGAGGCCGTCAGCGCCGGCACCGGCACGCTCCGGATCGTCTCGTACTCGGGCTTCGGCGACGGCGAGCACTGGGTCTACATGGACATCCACGAGGGCAGCTACGGCGCGCGGCACGGCAAGGACGGGATGGACGCGGTCGACACGCTGTACGCGAACACGCGCAACAACCCCGTCGAGGACATCGAGTCGCACTACCCGCTGCGCGTCACGCAGTACGAGCTGCGCGAGGGCACCGGCGGCCGGGGCCGCTGGCGCGGCGGACTCGGCTCGATCCGCGAGATCGAGTTCCTCGCGGACACCGGCTTCTCGCTCGAGGGCGAGGGCTCCGTGTGGGCGCCGCCGGGCCTGTTCGGCGGCGAGGACGGCACGCCCGGTCGGATCATCCTGAACCGCGGCCGCGACGACGAGCAGGAGCTGCACTCGAAGTTCCCGTACCGCAAGGCGCGCGCCGGCGACCGCATCTGCCTCATGGGCCCGAGCGGCGGCGGGTACGGCCCCGCGGCGGAGCGCGATCCGGCCGCGGCCGCGCGCGACCGCGCCGACGGCGTCGCACCATGACCCGCCTCGGGCGATGAGCGGCCTCCGCGGCTTCGCCGTCGCCTGCCACCCCGCGCCGACGATCGGGGTGACGGCGATCACGGCGCTGCTCGCGTGGAGCATCGGCTGGCGGGGGGAGGCGCTCGGCCTCGTGGCGCTGGCGGTCCTGCTCGGGCAGCTCTCGGTCGGTTGGGGCAACGACGCCTTCGACAGCGACCACGACCGCCGCGCGGCGCGCGCCGGCAAGCCGACGGTCACCGAGGACGTCAGCCCGCGCGCGCTCTGGATCGGCGCCTGCGTCGCGCTCGCCGCGGCCGTGGCGCTCAGCTGGGCGGTGGCCGGCTGGCTCGGCGGGTCGTTCCACGTGCTCGCCCTCGCGATGGCCTGGCTGTACAACCTCCGGCTCTCGCGGACGAGCTGGTCGTGGCTCCCGTACGCCGTCGCGTTCGCGTGCGCGCCGCCGTTCCTGACGTTCGGGCTCGACGGCCGGGCGCCGCCGCTGTGGATGGTCGCGGCCTTCGCCGTGATCGCCGTCAGCGCGCATGTCGCCAACGCCCTGCCCGACATCGCCGACGACCGCGGCAGCGGCCTCGGCGGCCTCGCCGTGCGCCTGGGCGAACGCCGCTCGGTGCGCCTGTGCTGGGCGCTG
This sequence comes from Gaiellales bacterium, assembly GCA_051006935.1. Taxonomy (GTDB): domain Bacteria; phylum Actinomycetota; class Thermoleophilia; order Gaiellales; family F1-60-MAGs149; genus F1-60-MAGs149. The sequence continues at coordinate 2,970 of JBPCSR010000060.1, read as the reverse complement.
CTCGCGCTTGGCACCGGGCTCGTCGTCGTCGCGACGGCCGGGCGCACGCCGCTCGCGGCGGCCGTCGTGGCCGTCGCGTTCCTCGGCGCGGCCGCCGTCGCACGGCGCCGGGAGCGGCGGGACGCGTCGTTCGCGGCGCTGCTCGCGAACGCCGCGAACGACGTGGCCGCGATCGCCATCATCCCCGCCCTCTGACCGCAGCCGCCCTGCACGCCGACCGCGCCCGCCCTGCGGCGGATCCCGCTCCCCGTCGAACCCCGCCGTCGTACGGTGGGCGCGCGTTCACCCACCCGAAGGGACGGCAGCCATGGGCACCATCATCACCGCCAACGCGCCGCAGCGGCTCCTGCTGCTCCTCACCGCGGACTGCGACGCCGAGCTGGTCGCGCGCCAGATCGAGACGCACGGGCACGACCACAGCCACGTGCGCGTGGTCGCCCCGCTCGTGGGGTCGCGCCTGAGCCACTTCTTCTCCGCCGACGAGCACGCATCGCGTCCCGCCGCCGAGAGCCGGCTCGCCGACGCCGTCGACGCCCTCCAGCGCCACGGGCTCGAGGCCTCCGGGCACGTGGGCGATGCCATCCCGCTCCAGGCGCTCGACGACGAGGTCGCCGTCTTCCGTCCCCACGAGCTCGTCCTCGTCACCCACCGGGCGGACGAGCGCCAGTGGTACGAGAAGCACCTGCCGGAGGAGGCGACCGCGCGCTTCCACCTGCCGCTCACGGTCGTCGAGGCGGTGTCGGCGCCCGGCCCCGAGGCCGCGTAGGCCGGCCGGCTCAGTGCGGCCGCGTGGCGGGCGGGCGCTCCATCTCGAACACCGCGCCGGGGTGGCTGTATGCGCTCCCGCCGAGGCGGCCAAGCGGATGCAGCTTGCGCGGGTCGATGCGGCCGTCCTCGTAGAGGTCGTCGCGCACGTGAAACGCCACGATCTCGAGGATCACGACGAGGTAGCGGTTCTCGCCGTCGGGGCCGATCGGCACCTCCTGCGACAGGCGGCACTCGAGCGACACGGGCGACTCGGCGACGCGCGGGGCCGCGACGTGGCGGCTCGACGCGATCGACAGCCCGGCGAGCTTCAGCTCGTCCACGCCGAACGGGTGCTCGCCGGCCGTCACGTTCATCGCCTCGGCGAGCTCGTCGGTGACCACGTTGATCACGCACTCGCCGGTGGCGCGGATGTTGACGCCGGTGTCCTTGTACGCGCCGTCGCGGTGACGGCCGATCGCGACCATCACACTGGGCGGCTCGGCGCCCACGGCCTGGAAGAAGGAGAAGGGCGCGAGGTTCACGCGGCCCTCCGCGTCCATCGTGGAGACCCAGGCGATCGGGCGCGGCACCACGCAGTCCACGAGCAGGCGGTAGGCCCGACGGCCGGGCAGCTCGCTGGCGTCGATGATCGTCACCGGAAGATCCCGATCAGGATGCCGCCGGAGACCACGAGCAGCATCGCCGCGACGACGCGGAAGCCGATCCCGTCGGCGCGGCCGAGGATCAGCCACGCGAGCAGCACGGTCCACATCGACTGCATCGCGTTGAGCGGCGCGAAGACCGTCACCTTGCCGACATGCAGGGCGATCGTCAGCGTCGTGTACGCGATGCCGAAGACGATGGCCGCCGGCAGGAACGAGATGAAGACGCCGCGCAGCTGGCCGGGCAGCGCGCTGCGGCGGGTGACGAGCGCGAAGCCGGCCACGGCGACGAGCGCGCCGATCAGCGCCCAGGCCGTGGCGGCGCGCGGGTCCATCGTCGTGTCGAGGCCGACGGCGCGCATCGCGTTGTCGCGGCACGCGAACAGGAGCGCGCAGAGGAACGCGAGCAGCATGCCGCGTGCGCGGAAGCCGGCCGGCAGGTTGCGCTCGTAGGCGAGCGACGCGCCGCCGATCACGATCAGGATCGTGCCCGCGAGGAGTCCGGCCTTGAGCGGCTCGCCGCGGAACACCACCGCGATGATCGTGGCGAGAAGCGGCGCCGTGCCGATCATCACCGCCACGCGGCTCGCGCCGACGTCGCGCACGGCGAGCATGAAGATCACCTGCGAGGCGCCGGGCGCGATGAGGCCGATCAGGAAGTACATCGCCGCCGGACGCAGGTCGAGCAGGTCGCCCGCGTGCCCCGACACGAGCGCCTCGACGACGACGATCGCCGTCGCGATGGCGACCACGATCACCGACCCCGCGATCGGATCGGGCGTGCGGAGGATGCCCCGCCGGACGAGCACGGTCAGGAGTCCGAAGAGGATCCCCGCGAGCAGCCCCAATCCGATTGCCGGCACACGGGCACGATACCGCGCCGCAGGCGAATCCATCGCCCGCCGATGCATTTCGCGTGACCGCGGCTATGATCGCGCCCAGAGCGAGCACCCGTTGGGGCGAGGAGGAACGATGAAGAGGATCATCCGCGGCGGCACCGTCGTCAACGCACGTGAGACCACCACGGGCGACGTCCTGATCGATGGCGAGCAGGTCGTCGCGGTCGGCCAGATCGGCGCGGTCGAGGGCGCCGAGGAGATCGACGCGAAGGGCTGCTACCTGCTGCCCGGCCTGATCGACAACCACACGCACATGTCGATGCCGTTCGGCGGCACGACCACGGCCGACGACTACGACACCGGCACGCAGGCCGCCGCCGCGGGCGGCGTCACCGCGATCGTCGACTTCGCGCTGCAGATCGCGCCTGACGGCCTCCAGTCCTCGCTCGACGAGTGGATGGGCCGCGCCGAGGGCGCCGCGCACGTCGACTACTCGTTCCACATGGCGATCACGCGCTCCGACGAGGGCACCTTCAAGGACATGCCGAAGCTCGTCGACCAGGGCATCTCGTCGTTCAAGGTCTTCCTGGCCTACAAGGACGTCCTGATGATCACGGACGACCTCTTCATGCGCGTCCTCGAGGAGTCCAAGGAGCACGGCGGCCTCGTCCAGGTCCACGCCGAGAACGGCTGGATCATCGATCGCATGGTCGCCGAGGCCC
>JBPCSR010000059.1:0-6475 GCA_051006935.1 Gaiellales bacterium | reverse complement strand
AGCTCGCGCTCGGGGTAGTCGTTGGCGAGGATCATCTCGCGCACGACCGGCAGGCGCGCCTCGCTCATGAACATGTGCTCCGTGCGGCAGAGGCCGATGCCCTCGGCGCCGAAGCCGCGCGCGCGCGCGGCGTCCTCCGGCGTGTCGGCGTTCGCGCGCACGCGCAGGCGGCGGATCTCGTCGGCCCACGCGGTGATGCGCTGGAAGTGCTCGTCGAAGCGCGGCGGGACGAGCGCCATGCCGCCGGCGAAGACCTCGCCGGTGGAGCCGTCCATCGTGAGGGTCTCCCCCTCCCTGATCGTGCGTCCGCCGATGATCACGCTGCGGCCCTGCAGATCGATCTGCAGGCCCACGACCCCCGCGACGCACGGCTTGCCCATGCCGCGCGCGACGACGGCCGCGTGCGAGGTCATGCCGCCGTGCGCGGTGATGACGCCCTGGGCGACGATCACGCCGTGGATGTCGTCGGGCGTGGTCTCCCAGCGCACGAGGATCACCGGCGTGCCCGCCTTGCCGCGCTGCTCGGCCGTGTCGGCGTCGAGCACGACCTCGCCGACGCCGGCTCCGGGCGAGGCGTTGAGCCCGGTCGCGAGCAGGTCGCGCGGCGCGTCGGGATCGATCGTCGGGTGCAGCAGCTGGTCGAGCTGCTTCGGGTCGATGCGCTGGACCGCCTGCTCCTTCGTGATCACGCCCTCGTCGACCATGTCGCACGCGACGCGGACGGCGGCCTGCGCGGTGCGCTTGCCGTTGCGGGTCTGGAGCAGGTACAGGTGGCCCTGCTCGATCGTGAACTCGATGTCCTGCATGTCGCCGTAGTGCGCCTCGAGCCGCGCCATCGTGGCGAGCAGCTCGGCGTAGGCCTCGGGCAGCTCGCCCTCCAGCTCCGCGAGCGGACGCGGCGTGCGGATGCCCGCGACGACGTCCTCGCCCTGCGCGTTGACGAGGAACTCGCCGTACAGCTCCTTCGCGCCCGTCGCCGGATTGCGGGTGAAGCACACGCCGGTGGCCGACGTCTCGCCGAGGTTGCCGAACACCATCTGCATGACGTTGACCGCCGTGCCGAGGTCGTCGGGGATGTCGTTGGCGCGACGGTAGACCGCGGCCCGCGGGTTCTGCCAGGACTCGAAGACGGCGTTGATCGCGAGCCGCAGCTGCTCGCGCGGATCGTCGCCGAACGCGTCGGGACCCGCGGTCTCCGCGACGATCGCCTTGAAGGTCGCGACGAGCGCCTGCAGGTCCTCGGCCGTGAGGTCCGTGTCGTTCTTCACGCCGCGGTCCTTCTTGAGGCGCGACAGCGCGTGCTCGAAGTCGTCGGACGGCACGCCGAGCACGACCTCGCCGAACATCTGCACGAAGCGGCGGTACGAATCCCAGGCGAAGCGCGGATTGCCGCTCTCGGCGGCGAGGCCCTGCACCGCGGCGTCGTTGATGCCGAGGTTGAGGATCGTGTCCATCATGCCCGGCATCGAGAAGACCGCGCCCGAGCGCACGCTCACGAGCAGCGGCCGCTCGGGGTCGCCGAGGCGGCGGCCCGTGCGCTCCTCGAGGGCGGCGAGGCGGTCCAACACGCCCTCCCAGAGGCCGTCGGGCCACGCGCCGGCCGCGTTCATCGCGGCGACGCACGCCTCGGTCGTGACGGTGAAGCCGTCGGGCACCGGCACGCCGATGCGCTGCATCTCGGCGACGTTCGCACCCTTGCCGCCGAGCAGGTTCCGCATCTCCGCGGATCCCTCGGACTGGTCGTAGACGAACTTGGTCACGCGCACGCGCCTCCGGTCGAGGTCAACGCCTGCAGCCTAGTACCGCTCCTCCCGGCGCGGCCGCGGATGCGACACACTTCGGAGCGACCCCGACCACGGAGGACACGATGCGCATCGTCAGCGGCGGCACCACATCCGAGCTCTACGGCGGCCGGTTCACCGGCACCGTGCGGCTCGAGATGCTCGACGAGGCCCCCGACAGGGCGGCGCCCGACATCGCGCGCGTCTCCTTCGACGACGCCGCCTGCACGTTCTGGCACAGCCATCCGGGCGGCCAGAAGCTGCTGCTGCTGGAGGGCCGCGGCCGCGTCGGCACCGAGGACGGCGAGACCGAGCTGGCCCCGGGCGACTACGTCGACGCGCCGGCCGACGAGCGCCACTACCACGGCGCCGCGGTGGGACACGACTGCACCTTCCTCGCGATCACGTGGGGCACCACCGACTGGGAGGACGTGGCGCCGTGACGACCACGGCCGACGTCGTCGTCATCGGCGGCGGGTCCGCCGGCGCGGTGATCGCCGCGCGGCTCGCCGAGGCGGGCCGCGACGTGGTGCTCGTCGAGGCCGGGCCGGACTTCGGGCCGCACGGCGCGCCCGGCTGGCCGCACGACCTCGTCGACGCCACGACGCTCGCGCTCTCCCACGACTGGGGCTACACGAGCGGCGACGGACGCTGGACGTTCGAGCGGGCCCGCGTGATCGGCGGCTGCTCCGCCCACAACGGCGCGATCGCCGCGGTCGGGCACCGCGCGGACTACGACGGCTGGGGCCTGCCCGGCTGGACGGGCGCGGACGTCGAACCGCTGTTCGCGACCGTGATCGAGCGCATGCGCGTGCGGACCTACACGGACGACGAGGCGGTGCCGTTCCACCGCCACTGCCTCGAGGCGACGCGCGATCTCGGCTGGCGGATGGCCTCCGACCTCTGCGATCTCGACGCGAACGACGGCTTCGGCCTCGAGACCGTCAACGTCGTCGGCCGCACCCGCTGGAACACGGCGTTCGCCTACCTCGATCCCGTGCGCGGCCACCGCAACCTCACGATCCTCGACCGCACGCTCGTCGACCGCTTCGAGGAGACGCCGGACGGCGTCACGGTCCACGCGATCTGCGGCGGGCGGACGCACGTGATCGAGGCCGGCACCCTCGTGCTGGCGGCCGGCGCCTACGGCACGCCGCTGATCCTGCAGCGCTCCGGCGTGGGCGACGCCGAGCGGCTCCGCGCCGCGGGGGTGGAGCCCGTCCTCGACCTGCCGGGCGTCGGCGCCAACCTCCACGATCACCCGCTCGTCCTCGTCGACCGCGCGATCGGCGACGACCTCCAGGCCGACATCGACGCGGCCGCGGCGGCCGGCTTCCTGCCGGAGGAGCAGACGCTCGGCAAGGCCGTCTCGTCGCAGTCGCCCGACGGGCTCTTCGACCTCCACGTCTTCCCAGTGCTCGCCGCCGACCAGACGCACGAGCTGCACGGCCGCGTCGCCGTGGTCGTCTCGTGCGTCACGCCGGCGAGCCGCGGACGCATCGACATCGCCTCGCCCGACCCGGAGGCGCACCCCGTGATCGACCACCGCTACCTGTCGGACCCGGCGGGGCACGACGTCGCCGTCCTGCGCGACGGCGTGCGCATCGCGAACGAGATCCTCGACCATCCCGCGGTGGCCGCGCACGTCGGCGCGGCGGTGACCGACCTCTCCACGGACGAGGCGATCCGCGCCAACGTCGCGCACTACTACCACCCGGTCGGCACGGCCAAGATGGGCACGGGCCCCGACGCGGTGTGCGACGCCACGGGGCGCGTCCACGGCCTCTCGCGGGTCGTCGTCGGCGACGCCTCGCTCTACCCGCAGATCATGCGGGGCAATACGAACCTGCCCGCCGTCATGACGGGCGAGCGCATCGCGCAGCTCCTGCTCATCCGCTAGGCTGCCCGGCCACGACCGCGCAGCGCGCACGAGAGGAGGGACGGACATGGCCAAGGGCTACTGGCTCGTCACCGCCAACATCTCCGATCCCGAGGGCTTCGCCCCCTACCGCGAGGCGGCCGGTCCGGTGATCGCCGAGCACGGCGGGCGCGCGATCGTCCGCGGCGACGTGACCGAGCAGGTCGAGGGCGAGTCGCACGGACGGCCCTTCATCGTCGAGTTCCCGAGCCTCGACGCCGCGCGCGCGTGCTACGCGTCGCCGGCGTACCAGGCGGCCATCGAGCTGCGGCGGGACGCCGCCCGCTTCGACCTCGTGCTCGCGGAGGGGCTCGAGGCCTGAGCGAATCGAACCCGATGATTCATTTCGAAATCATCGGGTATTGATTATCAGTCGCGCAGGAACTGCTCGACCAGCGACTCGGCGAACGTCGTGTCGGCCGTGCGGTACGCGAGCTGCGTCATGCGCCACGAGTCGGACAGGTAGAAGCGCTCGTAGAGCTCGCTGCGCCCGCCGAGGTCGGAGCCGACGAAGTCCCAGGCCAGGCGGAACAGCCGGACGCGCCGCTCGGCGTCGCCGCCGGCCGCCTGGAAGTACTTCTCGATGTCGCCGCGGATCGCGGAGTTGAAGTCGGCCTCGGACGGCGTCGCCATGTACGACCCGCCGCCGATCAGCTGGAGCAGCTCGTGCGTGCGCGGCAGCCACTTCGGCATCTCGCCGCGCAGCGCCATCAGCGGACGGTCGTTCGGGTACCAGACGCCGTGGTCGTCGAGGTACGAGTCGGCCTCGGCCGCGACGAGCGCGCTGCGCGTCAGCTCGGTCATGTTCCAGATCTGGCCGAGCTTCTCCTGGATGTGGTCGAAGCGGCCGACGCCCGTGGTGTTGGCGATGGTGTGGCCGAGGCCGAAGGCGAACATCAGCTTCACGTAGGCCCGGGTGAAGGCCTGGTGCATGATGTGGCCGCGCCAGCCCGTGTCGGTGATCACCTCGGAGTAGCCGACGACGTCGCCGTCGAGGAACACGCGGTCATGCGGCACGACGACGTCGTCGAAGACCACGACCGCGTCCATCTCGTCGAAGCGCGCGCTGAGCGGGTAGTCGAACGTGCTCTTCGGCTTCGCGAACGAGTCGCGGCAGATGAAGCGCAGGCCGGGCGTCGACATCGGCAGCGCGAACGCGAGCGCGAAGGCCTCGTCGCCGGGGCGCAGGTCGGACCCCGGGTAGACCGAGATCTCATCGGAGAACGGCGCGAGCGTCGCGAGCATGCGCGCACCGCGCACGACGATGCCCTCGCTCGTCTCCCCCACCTTGTGCAGCGCGATCTCGCCGCCGAGCTGCTCGGCCTCGGGCTTCGAGCGATCGGCCACCGGGTTCATGATCGCGTGCGTGGTCGAGAGGTCGCGATCGCGCATCAGCCGCTGGTAGTTGACGATGTTCTCCGCGCCGTGCTCGTTCCCGCGGCGTGCCCACACCTCGGACGCGCCGGCGAAGCACGCGAACGTGACGTTCAGGTAGTCCGGAACGCGGCCCATCATCCCGCCCGTCGCCGCGGCGATGACCTCCATCGACGCGCGGCGCTTCTCGAGGTCGTCCTTCGAGCGGGGGATCAGGTGCGTGCGGTTGACGAGGCGCCCGTCGTCGGGGTTCGGCGCCAGGCACACCTCGGCGTGCTCGTGCTGCGTGTCGTAGACGCGGGCGATCGCCTCGGCGCCCGTGCGCAGGAGCTCGTGGTCCATCGGGTTCGAGACGCACTCGCCGGCGATCCAGATCTCGCGGTCGGCGTCGTTGCGCAGGCCCTCGAGGAACTGGGCGCCGGTGCGCGCCGCCACGTTCGAGCCGGTCTCGGTTGCAGCCATCGTCGGGAATCCTCCAGGAAGATTGGATCCAGTATCCAATCCTCTGGGGGCGGTGTCAAGAGCCTCCCCCGCCACCTGTCGTACGCTTGCCCGCGCAGGAGGTGCGCATGGCGAAGCAGACGGGGCCGATCGCGCCCTACATGGCGGTGGGGCTCTCGACCGTGGTGCGCGGCATCGCGCGGCGCAGCGAGATCGCCCGCAACCTCGACGTGATCGAGGACGCGATCCACGCGGCCGTCTCGATCATCGGGATCAACATGCCCGTCCGCCTGATCGCGCTCGCCGAGGGCGCGCTGACGGGCTTCACCGACGAGATCTTCGACATCCCCCACGTCACCGCCGCGCGCGAGCTCTTCATCGACCTCCCCGGCCCCGAGACCGAGCGCCTCGGCGCGCTCGCCCGGCAGTACGACACGTACATCGTCGTGCAGTGCAAGGCGCGCCTGCCCGAGGTGATGGACGACCGCTTCTTCAACATGCTGTTCGTCATCGGCCCCGACGGCGAGATCGTCCACCGCGCGGCGAAGAACCACCTCTGGTGCCGCGAGCGCTCCACCACGCCGCACGACGTCTACGACCGCTGGGTCGAGGTCTTCGGCGACGGCCTCGAGGCCTTCTACCCCGTCCTGCGCACGCCCGACATCGGCAACATCGGCACGATCTGCTGCTCCGACGGGGAGTACCCCGAGGCCGTGCGCGCGCTCGCGTTCAACGGCGCCGAGGTCGTCTACCGGCCGAGCGAGGCGGTGCCGATGACGCAGGCCGGACCCGACGCCGGCGGCACGTGGCTCCTGCAGAACCGGGCGCATGCGCACTTCAACTCGCTCTACATGGTGTGCCCGAACGTCGGGCCCGTGTACGTGCACCCGAAGATGGAGCAGCCCTACGACATCGGCGGCGGCAACGGCCACGTCGTCGACTACCAGGGGCAGATCCTCGG
>JBPCSR010000058.1:0-12017 GCA_051006935.1 Gaiellales bacterium | reverse complement strand
CCCTCGGACTCCGGCGGCTCGCCGGCCGGCAGCAGGTCGGCGAGCGCGCGCCCCGCGGCCCGCGGAGACAGGTCGCCGCCGAGCCACACGACGCCGTCGATGGCCAGCGCGCCGTTGCCGTCGACGGCGAGCATCTCGCGCGCCACGTCGCGGACGTCCAGCCCCGCCTCGGCCAACGCGGCGCCGAGCTCCCGCGCGGCCTCCCGCGCGCCAGGGGGCAGCGGCGCCTCGACGGCGACCGAGGGAGCGAGCACCGCCCAATGCGCGCCGTCGTCGTCGCGCACGATCTCGCGCAGGCGCGGGAGCCGCGCCGGACCCTGCGCGGCGAGCCAGGCGTCCTCCCACTGATCGATGCGCGCGGCGTCGCCGGGCACGCCGACGACCCGGCACGCGGCTTCGCCCTGGTCGCTCTCGACGTCGATCGCGTCGATCAGCCCCGTGCGCCGCAGGGTGCCGGGCACGCGGTAGCGGTCGCCGATCAGGATGCCGCGGGTGCCGGGCGCCGGGTGCATGGGTGCAGCGTGCCGGCCGCGCCCGCGCCGGCGACGCGCGCCTGCGCGCGGCACCGTGCCGCGTTCAGTCCGCGGACCAGCCGATCGGCGCGAGCGTCGCGACGATCGCGTCCTGCCGCGCGAGCATCTCCCCGTCGTCGGTCTCGTGGTCGTACCCGAGCAGGTGCAGTGTGCCGTGCACGAGCAGGTCGACGAGCTCATCGCCGGCCGCGACGTCGCTATCGCGCGCCTGCGCGACGAGCACCGGAATGCAGATCACGACGTCGCCGAGCATGCGCGTGACGCCTTCGAGGTCGTCCTCCTCGTCGATCGGGAACGACAGCACGTCGGTCGGCTCGTCCTTGCCGCGGTGCTCGCGGTTGATGTCCCGCATCTCGTGCTCGTCCACGAGCACGACGCCGACCTCCACCTCCCCCACGCCCTCGGCGTGGAGCACGGCGGCGACCGCGGCGGCCACCTCGTTTCCGTCGACGCCGCACTCCGCGCGGTCGTCGACCTCGACGCTCACTGCTGCGTGTCCTCGTCGGACACGCGGTACGCCTCGACGATGCGCTGCACGAGCTTGTGCCGCACGACGTCGGTGCGGTCGAATTCGATGATCCCGATGTCGGGGACGTTCTGGAGCACGCGGCCCGCCTCGATCAGGCCCGACCGCTGGTCACGCGGGAGGTCGACCTGCGTGGGATCCCCGGTCACCACGACCTTGGAGCCCATGCCGAGGCGCGTGAGGAACATGCGCATCTGCTCCTTCGTCGTGTTCTGCGCCTCGTCGAGGATGATGAACGCGTCGTTCAGCGTGCGCCCGCGCATGAAGGCCAGCGGCGCGACCTCCACGACGCCGCGCTCCAGGAGGGCCGTCACGCGCTCGCCGTCCATCATGTCGTAGAGGGCGTCGAACAGCGGGCGCAGGTACGGGTCGACCTTCGCCATCAGATCGCCGGGCAGGAAGCCGAGCCGCTCGCCCGCCTCGACCGCCGGGCGCGTGTGGATGATGCGCGACACCTGCCGCGTGTCGAGCGCCTGAACGGCGAGCGCCATCGCGAGGTACGTCTTGCCGGTACCGGCCGGGCCGATGCCGAACGTCATCGTGTGCGTGCGGATGGCGTCGACGTACGCCTTCTGGTTGACCGTGCGCGGCTTGATCGTGGTCGTGCGATGCCGCCACACGACGTCGCCGAGCACGTCCTGCGCGTGGCCGTTGGTGGCCAGCACGCCGGTCACCGCCTCGACCGTCTGCGACTCGAGCGACGTGCCGCCCTCCACGAGCGCGTCGAGCTCGCCGAGCACGGACTGCGCCCGGCCGACCTGCAGGTCGTCGCCGTCGAGCATGACCTCGTCGCCGCGCAGGTACACCTTGCACTCAGACGACTGCGCGACCGCCTTCAGCACCTCGTCGCCGCGCGAGGACAGCTCGCGCGCGAGGGCGTCCGAGACGGTGAAGCTCGTCCGCGTCAAACGGCGCTCCGGCGCATCAGGCTCCGAGCGCCTCGCGCACGGCGGTGGAGACGGCCTTGCCGTCGGCGCGGCCGGCCGTCTTCGGCTGCAGGATCTTCATGACGCTGCCGAGGTCCTTCGGCTCGGTGGCACCGGCCTCCGCGATCGTGGCGGCGATCAGCTCGGACAGCTCCTCCGCCGACAGCTGCGCGGGCAGGTAGCGGTCGATCAGCGCGAGCTCGGTCTCCTCCTTGATGGCGGCGTCTTCGCGCCCGCCCTCGCGGAAGCTCTCGGCGGCCTCGACGCGCTTCTTGCGCTCGCGCGTCATCACCTGGATCGCACCGGCGTCGTCGTGGGTGCCGCCGTTGGCCTTCTCGGCGTCCTTGAGCGCGGCCAGGAGCATGGACAGCGCGCCCACCTTGTCGGCGTCGCGCGCGAGGCGCGCCTCGCGGAGATCCGCCTCGACCTGCTCGATCATGCCATCGCCCTTCCGTGGATCCTGCCGTCTCCGAGGATAGCCGTCCCGCGCACGGTCGCGACGTGCCCGACGAGCGCCGCCGCGCCCTCCACCCGCCACGGCGCGCCGTCGCGGCCGTGGCCGAGGCCGAGGCCGTCGGCGTCGAGCTCCTCGATCAGCACCGCGTCCTCCACACCGACATGCCGCGTCCGGTGCGCACGCGCGAGGCGGTCGGAGAGCGCGCGCAGGTCGGCGGCGCGACGGGCCTTGACCGCGGGATCCGTGTCGGCATCGGCGGTACGGGTGCCCTGGCGCGGCGAGTACGGGAACACGTGCAGGCGCGCCAGCCCGACCTCCTCCACCAGTCGCAGCGTCGCCCGATGGTCCGCCTCCGTCTCGCCCGGCAGGCCGGCGATGACGTCGGCCGTCACCGCGACGTCCGGCATGCGCTCCCGCGCGGCGGCGATCCGCGCGCGGTAGTCGCCCGCGCGGTAGCGCCGGCGCATCGCGGCGAGCAGCGGGTCGGAGCCCGTCTGCAGCGGCAGGTGCAGGTGCGGCAGAAAGGGCCGCACCGCCAGCGCGTCGAGCACGTCGTCGTCGAGGTGCTCGAGCTCGATCGAGCTGAGGCGCGCGCGCTCCAGCCCCGCCACGTCGGCGATGCGGCGCAGCAGGCCGGCCAGGCCGACGCCGGCCGCACGGTCGCGGTAGAGCCCGACGTTGACCCCCGTCACGACGATCTCGCGGTGCCCCTGCCGCACGCGCCGCTCGGCCTCGGCGATCACCTCCGGGACAGGGCGCGAGCGGGTGCCACCGCGCACCTCGGGGATCACGCAGTACGCGCACGAGAACGAGCAGCCGTCCTGCACCTTGAGGAACATGCGCCGCCGGATCGGCGACGCGGCCCGGCGGTCGCCGCCGCGGCACCCGAGCGCGGCGAGCTCGTCGACGACGGCGTCGGGGACCCGCTCCGACGCGTCCCCGATCACCCGTACGCGCGGATCGATCTCCGCGAACCCGGCGCCGGGCAGTCGCGCCGCACAGCCCGTCACCAGCACGGCGTCGGCGTCGCGGAGCGCGCGGCGGATCGACTGGCGGGTCTTCGCCACGGCTTCGTTCGTGACGCAGCACCCGTTGACGATGTGCACCTGCCCGCGTCCGTCGGCCTCGCGGTACCCCTCCTCGCCGAGCCGCTCGCGCAGGCCCTGCAGGTCGGTGTGCGACACCTTGCAGCCGAGGAACTCCGTCGAGAACGTGCTCGCCTCCACGGCGCGCACGATAGCCCTACGCGCCGACCAGGGCCGCGCGCGCGAGCGCGGCGGCCACGATCGCCGCCGTCTCCGTGCGCAGCACGGTCGGCCCCAGCGACGCGATCGGCACGCCCGCGGCGCGCGCGGCGGCGTGCTCCTCCGCGCTGAAGCCCGCTTCGGGGCCGATCAGCAGCGTCACCGGGCGCGCGACCGTCGCGAGCGCCGCGCCGAGGTCGGCATCGGGCTCCTCGTGCGAGCAGACGATCGCGCCCGGCGCGAGCGCGGCGGCGAAGGCCACGGGCGTCCCGATCGCCGGGATCCGCGCCAGCTTGGCCTGGGCGGCCGCGCCCGCGGCGATGCGCTGCCAGCGGTCGATGCGCGCATCGCGGCGCCGTCCCGCCGCGAGCAGCGGGGCGATGGCCTCGACCCCGAGCTCCACGAGCTTCTCGACCGCATCGTCGGCGCGCGGGCCGCTCTGGGCGAGCAGCACGCGGATCGGCGCGAGGTCGGGCGGCGCCGGCAGCTCGACCTCGAGGCGCACCGCGCCCGTCGCGGGGTCCTCCACCACGCCGGCGAAGACGCGCCCCGTGCCATCGGCGACCTCGACCGGGTCTCCGGCGGCGAGGCGCAGCACCTTGCGCAGCCGCTGCGCGTCGTCGGGCGCGAGCGTCACGGCCGATCCGGCCGTCGCGTCCCCGCCCGGCGGCAGGAAGAAGCGGAACACGTGCGCCACGACGGGAGCGTACCGGGCGCGCGGGCGCGTCACGGGCTCAGACCGTGCTGCAGCACGTCAGCGGATGAGCACGAGCGTGCGCCAGCCGTCCTCGACGGTCTCGCGCTCGAGCGACCACCCGGGGAACGCGAAGTCGTCCTCGCGGCGCACGCCGCTGACGATCACCCGATCGGGCAGCCCTGCGCGTTGGAGCAGCGCCTCGTTCACGCGGCGCTCGATGTTGGCCAGGACGAGGTCGACGGACGGCAGCGTCTCCACGAGCACGTCGGCGTGCCGCACGGCCACCCGGTTGCCGAGGCCGTTGCGCTCGAGGTTCGCGCGCGCGGCGTCGACGGCATGGGGATCGAGGTCCCAGGCCTCGATCGGGGCGTGCCCCCACGTCGCCGCGAGGATCGACAGGAGGCCGGAGCCGCAGCCGAGGTCGACCAGCGCGCCGGGCGGCTCGTCGCGGAGGAACGCCGCCACCCCGCGCGTCGTAGGATGCGCGCCGGTCCCGAAGGCGTACCCGGGCTCGAGCAGCACGGCGTCGACGGGCTCGGCGAGCCAGGGCGGCCGCACCCACGTGCCGGCGACCTCGACCGGCCGGTGGAACGCCCGCCACGCGTCGCGCCAGCCGTCGGCCACCGCCTCCGGCTCGGCCACGAGCCAGGCGGGCAGGATCGGCCCGGGCGCAGCGGCGGGCAGGTACGCGGCGAAGCCCTCCGCCGTCTCCTCGAATCCGTCGGGCAGCGCATCGAGGAGCGCGAGCAGCGCCTCCTCCCTGCGCTCCGCCGGCACGTCGATGCGCCAGCGCGTCAGCGCGGGATCAGGCACGCCCCCGCCCGCGGAGCCGTCCGAACAGGCCGTTGCCCTCGGCCTTGTAGGCCTCCTCGGGGATCGCCTTGTCGAGCTCCTCGGCGAGGCGCCGCGCCTGCGGGTCGAGCGCATTGGGCACGTGCACCGCGAACGTCACGTGGAGGTCGCCGCGGCGCTTCTCGTTGGCGATCATCGGCATGCCCTTGCCCCGCAGCGTCCTGCGCTCGCCGGGCTGCGTGCCCGTCTGCAGCACGAGCGTCTCCATGCCCTCGAGCGTCGGCACATGCACGGTGGCGCCGAGCAGCGCCTGCGTGACGGTGAGATCGACGCGCACGTGCAGATCGAGGCCGTCGCGCACGAGCGCGGGGTCGTCCTCGACGTGCACCTGGACGTAGAGGTCGCCGGGCGGCGCGCCGGGATCCCCCGCGTGCCCCTGCCCCACGACGCGCACCTGCTGCCCCGAGTCGATGCCGGCCGGGATGCCGACGCTGATCGTGCGCTGCTCGGGCTGCGAGCCGCGCCCGCCGCACGTCGTGCACGGCGTCTCGACGATCGCCCCTCGGCCGCGGCAGCTCGGGCATGGCATCTGGCGCATGATCTGCCCGAGCGGCGTGTTCGACACCTGGCGGACCTCGCCGATCCCGCCGCAGGTCTCGCAGCTGACCGGCCGGGTCGGCGGCTCGGCGCCGGAGCCGCCGCAGCGCTCGCAGTCGCCGATCACCACGATCTCGAGGTCGCGCTGCACGCCCGTCGCGGCCTCGCGCAGCGTCAGCGAGATCCCGAGCGCCGCGTCCTGGCCGCCGCGCGGCCCGCGCGAGCGCCCGCCGCCGAACATGCCGTCGCCGAAGAACATGCCGAGGATGTCGCTGAGGTCGCCGAAGTCGACGTTGCCCGTCGCGGCACCGGCGACGCCGGCGTGGCCGTAGCGGTCGTAGCGCGCCCGCGTCTCCGGCTCGGACAGCACCTCGTAGGCCTCCGCGATCACGCGGAACCGCTCGCCGGCCTCGGCGTCGTCGGGGTTGACGTCGGGGTGGTGCTGGCGCGCGAGGTTGCGGAACGCCTTCTTGATGTCGTCGTCGGAGGCGTCGCGCGCGACGCCGAGCACGTCATAGAAGTCGGGCTGCGCGGACATCCGGCGGGATGGTATCGGGGCTCTAGTGCAGCGCCCGCCACACGGCGCCGAGGATCAGGAGGACGCCGAGCGCGAAGCCGAGCCCACGCGTGGCGAGCAGCGTCCCGATCATCACCTTGCGCTCCGCGTCGGGCAGCTCGCGCGCCTCGGCCCAGCGCACCGAGATCGCCCACGCCTGGTACCCCGCGAGGCCGACGCCCGCGGCGAGCAGCGCCCAGTTCAATCCTCGTAGACGTCCTCGACGTAGGCGCTCAGCGCCGCCGCCGCGCCGCGCACGGCGACGATCGCCCGCGCGTAGTCCATCCGCATCGGCCCGATCACCGAGACGGCGCCGAGCGTGCGGTGCGGCAGGCCGTAGCCCGCTGTGATCATCGCGACGGGCCGCAGGGCCGCCTCGCCGTGCTCCTCGCCGATGCGCACGGTGACGCTGTCGCCGCGCAGCGCGGCGCGCAGCTGCCCGAGCATGACGGCACGTTCCTCCAGCACGCCCGCAAGCTGGGAGAGCTCCTGCTGATCCTGCGCGCGCAGCTCGCTCATCAGGCGCGAGGCGCCGCCCACGACCAGCCGATCCGCCCCGGCCTCGAATAGCTCGTGGAAGACGGGCGCGATCGCGTCGAGGAACGAGCGCTCGCGCTCCGACAGGTCGGGATCCTCGATCCGCCGGCGCACGGCGCGCTCGGAGATCGCCTCGCCCGTGAGCGTGTCGTTGAGGTACTCCCGCGCCCACTCGGCGAGGCCCTGATCGACGGGCGCGTCGAAGGCGAAGACGCGCTTGGCGACGGCGCCGGTGCCGCTGATCGCGAGCACCATCACGACCTGCGGCTGCAGCGCGAGGATCTCGATGTGCCGGATGTCGGCCTCGGCCACGCTCGGCGCGCTGGCGATCGCGAGCAGGCTCGTCACCTGGGACAGCGCCTCGGTGGTGACGCGCAGCGCGTCGTCGACCTCGCGCGAGGCGTCGGCGAGCCCCACGGGCAGCGGCTCGGCGGCACCGCGCTCGGCGAGCAGCGTGCCGGCGTAGAAGCGGTAGCCGAGCTCGGTGGGCACGCGGCCTGCCGAGGTGTGCGGATGCCCGAGCAGGCCGACCGATTCGAGCCAGGCGAGCTCGTAGCGCAGCGTCGACGCCGAGGTCGCGAAGCCGCGCGTCTGGACGAGCGTCTTCGACCCCACCGGCTGGCCGGAGGCGATGTGCTCCTCGATCACGGCGCGCAGCACCTGCTGGCGGCGTTCGGTGAGGTCGAGGTCAGGCAGGCTCATCGTTCATCAGCTCCGCGACGCAGTCGTGGAGGAGCATGCGCCCGCGCCGCTGGAGCCGGATTCTACCGTCTGCGACCTCGGCCAGGCCGAGACCCGTGAGGCGCTCGAGCCCGGCCTCGTCGAGCACGTCGGCGACCGCCGACTGCTCCACGCCCTCGGCCAGGCGGAGTCCGAGCATCAGCCGCTCCTCCTGCCGGGTGCGGTCGTCGAGCAGCTCGATCGCCGCGGGCGCACCGGCGGGATCCGCGAGATACGCCGTGAGCTTCGGCCCGTTCACGCGCCGCTCACCGCCGACGGTGCCGACCGCGCCGACGCCGAGCCCGAGGTAGTCGCGCCCCTCCCAGTAGGCGCGGTTGTGGCGCCCCTGGTGGTCCGGCGCACGCGCGAACGAGGCGATCTCGTACCAGGCGTACCCGGAGTAGCCGAGCGAGTCGATCACGAGGTCCATGTGGCGCTCGAGCAGCTCCGCCTGCTCGGCGAGCGCGGCGCCGTGGTGCACGGTGAAGCGCGTGCCGGGCTTGGCCTCGAGCTCGTACGCCGAGACGTGGTCGGGCGCGAGCTCCTCCAGCGTGGCGAGGTCGCGCGCGAGGTCGCTCTCCCGCTCGCCGGGGATGCCGTAGATCAGATCGAGCGACAGCGACGCGACGCGGGCCGTGCGCAGCAGGGCGACGGCGGCCCGCACCTGGTCGGGCGTCGTGCGCCGCTCGAGCACGTCGAGCAGCGGCTGCGCGAACGTCTGCGCCCCCAGCGAGACGCGGACGCCACGGCGGCCGAGCGCGGCTGCGAGCTCCTCGTCGACGCCCTCGGGGTTGCACTCGACCGTCGTCTCCACCGCGGCCTGCGGCAGCGCGTCGAGCAGCCGTCCGAGCTCGGCCGCACCGAGGCGCGACGGCGTGCCGCCCCCCACGTAGACCGTCTCCACCGCGCCGAGCACTGCGCCGCGGGCGTCGAGCTCGCGCAGGACCGCGTCGACGTAGGCGCCGTGTCGCTCGTCGTGCCCGGTGACCGTCACGAAGTCGCAGTAGCCGCAGCGATGCGCGCAGAACGGCACGTGCACGTACAGGTGACGGACGTCGCCCATGCCCGGATGGTGACCCATCCGACCGCGCCCTGCCCGCGATAGGCTGTGCGCATGCCCGCCCGCCCCTGTGTCTGCGACGCCAAGCTCGAGCGCTGCGATGCCACGTGCAACGCCAAGATGCTCGAGAAGACGTTCTACATGGCCTGCCTCGACCTCGGGGCACGTCCGTGCCTCGTCGTCGGCGCCGGCCCGATCGGGCTCGAGAAGATCGAGGGGCTGCTCGCCGGCAACGCGAAGGTGCACGTGGTGGCGAAGCAGGCGATCCCGGAGGTGCGCGAGCTCGCCGCCGAGGGCGCGATCACGCTCGAGGAGCGCGCGTACGCGCCGGCGGACCTCATCGGCCAGCTGCTCGTCGTCGCGGCCACGGAGGACACCGAGCTGAACGTGGCGATCTACCGCGCCGCCGAGGAGCGCGCGATGCTCGTCAACGTCGTCGACGTCCCCCCGCTGTGCAACTTCATCCTGCCGGCGATCGTCCGCAGCGGGCCGATCTCGATCGCCATCTCCACCTCGGGCGCCAGCCCCGCGCTGGCCAAGCGCCTCAAGCGCGAGATCCTCGAGACCTACGGCGAGCCCCACGCGGACCTGGCGGTCATGCTCAACGGCATCCGCGGCTGGGCGAAGGACCTCTTCCCCACCTACGACGACCGCAAGGTCTTCTTCGAGGGCATCGTCAACGGCGACCCCGACCCGATCGAGATGCTGCGGGCCGGCGACGCCGAGGGCGTGCGCGCCCTGATCCGCTCGCGGCAGGACGCCGCCGAGTCGCTGTTCACCGCGTCGTAGCGCCGTTCGCCGATTGACGGCCTGCCCGCCGCCCGCGTATCGTGCCGGCATTGACCGCGCGATCAGCGCGCGCCGAGGAGGCACCATGGCCGTACGCACCCCCATCGAGATCGACCGGCAGCGCATCGCCGAGCTGACGGCGCGCGAGGCGAAGCAGCTCGATGCGAGCACGGCGGGGTCCGGTCGCATGTACGAGCGCGCGTCGCGATCGCTGTCCGGCGGCGTCGCGTCGTCGTACCAGCTGCGCGACCCGTGGCCGATCTACCTCGAGCGCGGCGTCGGCTCGCACGTCTGGGACGTCGACGGCAACGAGATGGTGGACTTCCACAACGGCTTCGGCTCGATGGTGCAGGGCCACGCGCATCCCGTGATCACCCAGGCGGTCGTCGACCGGATGCAGCAGGGCACGCACTTCGCCGCGCCGACGGAGGATGCGATCGTCGTCGGCGAGGAGCTCCAGCGCCGCTGGGGCCTGCCGCAGTGGCGGTACACGAACTCGGGCTCCGAGGCCACGATGGACGCGATCCGCATCGCGCGCGCCGCGACCGGCCGCGACACGATCATCAAGATCTTCGGCTCGTACCACGGGCACCACGACTACGTGATGGTCTCGATCGGCGTGGACTACGCCTCGATCGGCGATCGCGAGAACTACGCCTCCCTGCCCTACGGCGGCGGCATCCCGAAGGCCGTGGCCGACATGACGATCCCGGTGCCGTTCAACGACGCCGCCGCGATGGAGCGCCGCATCGAGCGCCTCGCGGAGGAGGGCCGCCTGCCCGCCTGCGTGATCATGGAGGCGGCGATGATGAACCTCGGCGTCGTGCTCCCGGAGCCCGGCTACCTCGAGGCCGTCCGCGAGATCACGAAGAAGCACGGCATCGTGCTGATCTTCGACGAGGTCAAGACCGGCGTCTGCATCGCAGCCGGTGGCGCCGTCGAGAAGTTCGGCGTGATGCCCGACATGGTCACGCTGGCCAAGGCGATCGGCGGCGGCCTGCCGCTCGGCGCGATCGGCGGCACCGACGAGGCGATGGAGGTCGTCGCGAACGGCTCCGTCTACCAGGTCGGCACGTACAACGGCAACCCGCTCGGCATGGCCGCGGCGCGCGCGAACCTGCTCGACGTGATGACGCCGGAGGCCTACGCGCACCTCGACCGCCTCGACCAGTTCATGCAGGGCGGCTGCGCGGCGGTGATCGACAAGTACAACCTGCCGGGCTACACGGTCGGCGTCGGCTCGAAGGGCTGCGTCACGTTCGCCCGCAACCCGATCGTCGACTACGAGTCGTTCAAGTCCCAGCAGG
The DNA here is from genome assembly GCA_051006935.1 of Gaiellales bacterium. Classification (GTDB taxonomy): domain Bacteria; phylum Actinomycetota; class Thermoleophilia; order Gaiellales; family F1-60-MAGs149; genus F1-60-MAGs149. The sequence goes on along the minus strand of JBPCSR010000058.1, from coordinate 1,276 downwards.
ACGGCGAGCTCTGCGACCTCGCGTGGCTGTACAACATGAACCGCGGCGTCTTCATGACCCCGGGCCGCGAGGAGGAGTGGACGCTCTCGATCCAGCACACGATCGAGGACTGCCAGCGCTTCGTCGACGCCTTCGAGGAGATGGCCGCAGACCTCACTGCGTAGGTGGGGTCGAGCACATCTCGGGCCCGGGCCCGAGATGTACGCCGGTGAGCGCAAGGCCCCTGTCCACCCGCGTGCGGCGGGCATTGCGGGCCCGGCCCGAGATGCCCGCCTAGCGGGTCGCCCCTACCCCGTCGTCATTGTCGGCTGCGGCGCCGTGGTGACGGGCGACTGGTTCGCGTCCGCGATGATCTGCTGGGCCTGCGCGATGATCTTCTGGTACGCGTCGACGGCCGCGGTGACGCCCGCGTTGAAGCCGTCGGCGTAGCCGCCCGCCTGCCCGTTGCTGCTCTGCGTGTCGCTGCGCCCCTTGGCGTAGCCCTTCGCGTAGCCCTGGTCGTAGCGCGCGCCGAGCTGGTCCTTGGCCTGCTGCTTCGTGTCGCGGACGCCGTCCTTGTAGCCCTGGGCGCGCGCCTTGTCGATCGCGTCCTGCTGGTTGCTCGCGCCCGAGGCGGCCTGGACGACCGGGTTGGCCCGGCCGTGGACCGCGTCGACCGCGATCGCGGTGACGAGGGCCGTGACGATCACGAGCGCGCTGGCGGCGAGGATCGCGGCGAGCACGCCACGACCGCGCCTGGGCGGCGTCTCGACCGTGTCCTGGTCGTCCTTCGGCGTATCACGGGGACGCGTGCGCGTGGCCATCTACCCCCAACGATACGCGCACTTCCGCGCGGTTCCTGCGCGCCGCGTCACACGGCGGCGCGCGCCCGCTCGAGGCGGGCGAGGGCCGCGTCACGGCCGAGGAACGCGATCGACTCGTACAGGCCCGGCGCGACCGTCGACCCGGCGATCGCGATGCGGATCGGCGTGAACGCCTGCTTCGGCTTGAGCTCGAGCTGCTCGCAGACGCCGCGCAGCGCCGTCTCGACCGCCTCGGCGTCGAACCCGTCGAGTCCGCGCAGGGCCGCGAGCGCGGCGTCGAGGACGCGCGGGGCGTCGCCGTCGTCCCGGAGCTTCTGCCACGCGGCGGGATCGGGCGCGCGGTCGTCGAGCAGCGCGCCGGCCAGCGCGTCGAACTCGCCCAGCGAGCCCAGCTTCTCCTGGACCAGCGGGACGAGCTCGCCGAGGCGCGCATGCCCCGCCAGCGGCGAGCCGGCGTCGGCCAGATGGGCGTC
>JBPCSR010000057.1:0-3075 GCA_051006935.1 Gaiellales bacterium | reverse complement strand
TCGCGGAGACGGAGCACCCGGTGCTCGGCACGGTGAGGCAGATCCGCTCGCCGCTGCGCATGCCGGGTGCGGCCGAGGAGCTGCACCCCGCGCCGAAGCGCGGCGAGCACACGCGCCAAGTGCTGCACGAGCTGGCGGGGATGGATGACGGCGAGATCGACGCGCTGGCCGGCGCCGGCGCGTTCGGCGACGTGGAGGTATGACGATGGCGAAGTCCGTGAGCATCGACCGCGCGCGCTCCCACGCGCGCCTCGAGACCGACATCGAGACGCTGGCGGGTCCCGACTACACCGAGACGGACGAGTGCATCCGGCGCTACGCCTACACCGACGTCTACGAGAACACGTTGCAGTACTTCACGCGCGAGCTCGAGCAGATCGGGTTCGAGGTGTGGCGCGACCCCGTCGGCACGCTGGTGGCGTCGAACGTCGCGCCGGACGCGCCCGCGTTCGGCGTCGGGTCCCACTGCGACTCGAACCGCAACGGCGGCAAGTACGACGGCACGCTCGGCGTCGTCACCGCGCTTGAGGTGTGCCGCCTCGCGCAGGAGTCCGGGCAGCGCATCCCGCTGCGCCTGATCGCCTTCCTCGAGGAGGAGGGCTCGGGCTTCGGCCAGATGCTGCTCGGGTCGCGGATCATCGCCCAGCGCGTCACCGAGGACGAGCTGAAGACGAAGTTCCTGGCGCCGGACGGCACCCCGTTCTGGGACGCTGCCAAGGCCGCGGGCTATCCCGTCGAGGACTGGCGTGAGGCGATCCACGTGCTCGACGGCCTGACGGGCTGGGTCGAGCTGCACATCGAGCAGGGCCGCGTGCTGCAGGACACGGGGAACCGCATCGGCATCGTCCACGCGATCGCCGGCTACGTGCACGGCGACTTCCACTTCACCGGGCGCGCGGACCACGCGGGCGCGACGCCGATGGACTTCCGCGTCGACGCCGCGATCCCGGCGGCCGAGACGATCCTCGAGGTCGAGCGCCTGGCCAACGAGATCGGCAACACGACCGTCGGCACGACCGGCGAGGTCGAGTCGTTCCCCAGCCTCATCAACGTCGTGCCGGGCGGCATGCGCGTGTCGCTCGACACCCGCTCGGTGACCGGCGGCCACCTCGAGCTGCGCGACCGCATCGTCCCCTACGCGGAGGCGCGCGCGAAGGCGCGCGGCGTGGGCTTCGAGTGGGTGGAGCGCCAGGGCCTCGACGTCACGCCGATGAGCGAGACGATCGTGGAGGCGCTGCGCGCCGAGGCGGAGGCGACGGGAGAGCCGTTCATGGTGATGCCCTCGGGCGCCGCGCACGACACGATGTGCGTGGCCGACCACGCGCCGACCGCGATGGTCTTCGTCCCGTGCAAGGACGGTCTCTCGCACACGCCGCTCGAGGACGCCGACACGGCCGACGCGGCGCTCGCCGCCGAGATCATCCTCGGCGCGATCATGGCGCTGCAGGACTGAGTCGACCTTCGACCGGTCGCCGCCGAGATCACCCTCGGCGCGATTCGCGCGCTCGCCATCTGAAACGAACGTCGAGCGAACGCTTTCGGCCAGCCGTCGGCTGTTACGCTGAAGGCAGTACAGTGCAACGTCTCTTACGTAGATGCCAGGCGCGGCTCGCGTTGCTCGCAGCGCTGATGGCGCTGGCCGTCCTCACCGCTGCACCATCGGCGCTCGCGGCCCCGACAACCGTTACCTGCAGCGGCGGCGGGTCGTTCGGCGTCGACGACGTGACCCATATCGTCAGCAGTGGCAGTTCCTGCGCAGGCACCGCGAACGTGCCCGAAGGCGTGATCGAGATCGGCACCGACGCCTTCCGGGCGGCGCAGATCACCTCACTCCGGCTTCCCAGCACGCTCGCCACCATTGTCTCTGGCGCGTTCTACACCAACAATACGGTCCTCACGTCGATTACGGTCGCCGCGGGAAACCCTCACTTCGTCGTGGCGGACGACGTCCTCTACAGCCGCGACCGGCACACGCTCGTCCTCTACCCGAACGGCGCGCCGCGCACATCGTTCGCCGTGCCCGCCTCCGTCGATACGATCGGCGACTTCGCCCTGGCCTATGCCGCGGCACTCAGCGACATTACGCTGCCAGCCGGCCTCACAACCCTCGGCTTTGCGGCGTTCGCCGGCAGCGGAATCACGAGCATCTCCATCCCGGTGGGCGTCAGGTCCATCGAGCCGCACACCTTCAACGGCGCGGGCAATCTCGCCCGCATCTACTTCGCCGGTGACGCACCGCCCGTCGGCAGCGCCGCATTCACGGGCATGCCGGCAGGCGCCACGGCCTACCGCTTCTCCTCGGCTACCGGGTTCGATCCAGCACCCTGGAACGGCCTCGACCTCGCCTATTGGATGCCCGCGCCGAACGCGCCGGCAGCCGTCGCCGGCGACGCCTCAGTGCGCGTGGCGATGGAGGCCACGCCGCTCGGCCCCGCCGCAACCGAGTTCACGGTCACGACGGTCGAGGAGCCGGGCAAGACCTGCACCATCGCCGGCCCGTCGGGATCGTGCACGATCATCGGGCTGGTGAACGGGCGTAGCTATACGTTCACCGCGACGGACACCGATGGACACGCGGTGTCAGCGGCGTCGAGCGCGTCAGGCGCGGTCACCCCAGCGGCCGCCCCCGTGCCATCGGCCGGAACCAGATCGCCCTCGAAGCCGGCCGTGCTCCGTCATGCGCCGATTCGCATCACCGGCAGTGTCGTCGTCACACGAGGGCCCGTCCCCGCCGGCGTCACCGCGGTTGCGCAGACGGCGGTGCGGATCGGCCCGGCCAGCAGGACAGCCGTCACGTCGGGCACGTGGCACGCCATGCGCGTCTCCGCCTCCTGCCGCATCACCGCAACTGCTCACGGACGCCGCTATACGTGCGCTATTCGACTCGGACCCGGTCGGTGGGCGATTACGACGCGCGCGCTGGGCGGCGGCGAGGTGCGGGCCCGAGTGGTCACCCGCGTGCACATGCCGACGCGCCCCGTCGCCCCCGTCACCGGCTAGGTCTGCGGCCGCGCGCTGCGCGAACCGACTAGAAGTCGATCTTCAGGCGGTCGCCCTTGGCGCGCGACACGCAGA
>JBPCSR010000056.1:0-15438 GCA_051006935.1 Gaiellales bacterium | reverse complement strand
CCGCCGCCGCCCACCGCGGCGTCGTCGAGCCCCTCGAAGAGGTTCGTCTGCCCGGCGTGCCGATCGGCCTGCGACTTGCGGCCCGACTGCACGGCCTGATCGAGCACGAGCAGCATGCCGCGCCGCGTGTCGCCCGTGGAGTCGAGCGCGCCCGCGCGGATCAGGCTCTCGAGCACGCGGCTCGACACGTGCTGCGCGTCGACGCGCTCGGCGACGTCCCAGACGGACAGGAAGCGGCCGTCGGCCTCGCGCGCCTCGATGATCGCGCGGACGGCGTTCTCGCCGACGTTCTTGACGGCGCTCAGGCCGAAGCGGATCTTCCCCTCGACGACCGCGAAGTCGCGCTGCGACGAGTTCACGTCGGGCGGCAGCACCTCGAGCCCCATCGACTCGCACTCGGCGACGTAGAACGGCACCTTGTCCTTCGTGTCCATCACGGACGAGATCAGGGCGGCCATGTACTCCGCCGGGTAGTTCGCCTTCAGGTACGCGGTGCGGTACGAGATCAGCGCGTAGCAGGCCGCGTGCGACTTGTTGAAGGAGTACTCCGCCGAGCGCTCGTTCTCGTCCCACAGGTCGGCCGCGACGCGCTGATCCACGCCGTTGGCCGCGCACCCCTCGATGAAGCGCGGCTTGAGCGACGCCATCAGCTCGGCGTTCTTCTTGCCGATCGCCTTGCGCAGGTCGTCCGCCTCGGACGGCGAGAAGCCCGCCAGCTCCTTGGCGATCAGCATCGACTGCTCCTGGTAGATGTAGACGCCCTTCGTCGACGCGAGGATCGGCTCCAGCCGCGGGTCGGCGAACGTGACCGCCTCCTGTCCGTTCTTGCGGCGCGCGTACGTCGGGATGTTCTGCATCGGACCCGGGCGGTAGAGGGCGACGAGCGCGACGATGTCCTCGAACTGCGTGGGCTTCACCTGCCGAAGCGCGTCGCGCATGCCGGTGCTCTCGAACTGGAATACGCCGGTCGCGTCGCCCTTGCGGAGCATCGCGTACGTCGGCTCGTCGTCGAGCGGCAGCCCCGGCATGTCGAGCTCGACGCCGCGGGACTCCGCGATCAGCCGCACGGCCTCGTCGATCACGTCGAGGTTGCGCAGGCCGAGGAAGTCCATCTTGAGCAGGCCGAGCGCCTCGATGTCGCCCATCGCGTACTGCGTGACGAGCTCGGCCTCGGCGCCCTTGCGCTGCAGCGGCACGTACTCGACGAGCGGACGGTCGCCGATCACGACGGCGGCGGCGTGGATCGAGTCCTGGCGCACGAGGCCCTCGAGCGGCTGCGCCATGTCGATCAGCTGCTTCGCCGTGATCTCGCGGCCGTCGTCGGAGCGCCCGATCGGCGTGGGGTCGTCGTACATCTCCCGCAGCTCCTGGCCGGGCTTGAGGCTCTCCTCGAAGGAGACCTTGACGCCGTCGGGGATGCCCTTCGCGACGCGGTCGACGACGCCGTACGGGAGCCCGAGCACGCGGCCCGTGTCGCGCGTGGCCTGCTTGGCGGCGAGCTTGCCGAAGGTGATGATCTGCGCAACGCGGTCGCGGCCGTACTTCTCGACGACATAGTTCATCACGCGCTCGCGGCCGTGGACCGAGAAGTCGATGTCGATGTCGGGCATCGACTTGCGCCCCGGGTTGAGGAAGCGCTCGAACAGCAGGTCGTAGCGGATCGGATCGACGTCGGTGATCTCGAGGCAGTACGCCACGAGCGAGCCCGCCGCCGAGCCGCGGCCCGGGCCGACGCCGATGCCCTCGCGCTTGGCGAAGCCGACGAAGTCCCACGTGACGAGGAAGTAGTCGGCGAAGCCCATCTCGCGGATCGTCGCCAGCTCGAACGCGAGCCGGTCCCGCAGGTCCTGCGTGGCGGCCGGGTAGCGGCGCGCGAGCCCCTCCTCGCAGAGGCGCGTGAGGTAGGCGAAGGCGTCCTCGCCGCCGGGGACGTCGTACTTCGGCAGGCGGATCGCCCCGAGCTCGAGCTCGAGGTTGCAGCGCTCGGCGATCTCGACGGTCGGCGACAGCAGGTCGCGCCCGTACGGCTCGAAGACGCGCCGCATCTCGTCGGGCGTCTTGAGGAAGAACTCCTTGTTCGGGAAGCGGAAGCGCTTCTCGTTCGCGAGCACGTCGCCGGTCTGGATGCAGAGCAGCACCTCGTGCGGGTCGGCGTCCTCGGCGCGCAGGTAGTGCACGTCGCCGGTGCCGACGGTGGCGAGGCCGAGCTCGTCGGCGAGCGCGAGCAGCCCGGGGTTCACCTTGCGGTGCTCCTCGAGCCCCGCATCCTGGATCTCGACGTAGACGTTCTCCTTGCCGAACATCTGCACCATCAGGTCGAGCTCGGTCCGCGCCGCGTCGACGTCGTCGTGCAGGAGCGCCTGGTTGACCCGGCTGGCGAGGCACCCGCTCAGCGCGATCAGCCCCTGCGCGTGCTGCGCGAGGAGCTCGAGGTCGACGCGCGGCTTGTAGTGGTAGCCCTCGAGGTAGCCGAGGGTCACGAGCTTGACGAGGTTGTGGTACCCCTCGAGATCCTTGGCCAGGAGCGTGAGGTGCGCCCAGTCGCGGCGGCCCGCCGGCTCCTTGGCGCGGCGGTCCTCCACGAGGTAGATCTCGCACCCCACGATCGGCTTGATGCCGGCCTTCGAGGCCGCGCGGTAGAGCTCGACGGAGCCCGCCATCGAGCCGTGGTCGGTGATCGTGACGGCCGGCATCTCCAGCTCGCCGGCCCGCTTGACGAGGTCCGAGACGCGACAGGCGCCGTCGAGGATCGAGTACTCGGAATGGCAGTGGAGGTGGACGAACTCGGCGGGCACGGGAGACCATCCTAGTCCGCGGTGCGGCGGATGCGGCGACCGGGTCTGACCCCTCCGACGGGAGGCCCTCGGTACCCTCCCCACATGTCCAGCGAGATCACCGTCCGCCGTGCGACGACGCACGATGTCGGCGCGATCCGCGCCCTCGTCGACCAGTACGCGGGCGAGGTGCTGCTCGTGAAGGAGACGGTCACCCTCTACGAGGACGTCCAGGAGTTCTGGGTCGCGGTCGACGGCGACCGCATCCTCGGCTGCGGCGCGCTGCACATCCTCTGGGAGGACCTCGGCGAGATCCGCACGGTCGCCGTGGACCAGGCGGCGAAGCGCCGCGGCGTCGGCGGGGTGATCGTCGACCGGCTGATCCAGCAGGGCCGCGACCTCGGCATCGAGCGCATCTTCGTCCTCACGTTCGAGACGGCGTTCTTCGCCAGCCGCGGGTTCCGCGAGATCGAGGGCACGCCCGTCACGCCCGAGGTCTACGCCGAGATGCGGCGCTCGTACGACCGTGGCATCGCCGAGTTCCTCGACCTCGAGTACGTGAAGCCGAACACGCTCGGCAATACGCGCATGCTGCTCGACCTCTAGGGTTCACCCATGCGACCGGGCATCGATATCACGCGCACCTTCCCCGCCACGCCGGAAGCCGTCTTCGCCGCGTGGACGCAGGGCGACCTGCTCGCCGGCTGGTTCGGCCTCGCCGACGCGCAGGTCGAGGCGACCTGCGACGCGCGCGTCGGCGGCGCCTGGGAGCTGACGATGCACAGCCCCATGGGGCAGATGGGCTTCCACGGCGCGTACACCGCCGTCGATGCCCCCTCCCACCTCGCCTTCACGCTGCAGGCCGCCGGCCAGCCCGGCGTCGAGACGTGCACGGTCGACATCGCGCCGCACGCCGACGGCTCGGAGATGCGCTTCACGCAGGACGGCGGCAACCTCACGGTCGAGCAGTACGAGCAGGCGACCGCCGGCTACACGGTCTTCTTCGAGCGCCTCGACGCGCTCACGCGCGGCTAGCCGACAGCCGTGCCGGGATCAGGCCGACGCGTCGCGCACGAACGCGTCGATGCCGAGCGGCGCGCCCGTGGCGTGCTCGACGAGGCGGTCCCAGCGCAGCGAGGCACCTGGGCGCAGCAGGCGCTCCGCGATCAGCGGGCCCACGGCGCCGGGGTCGTCGGCCGGTGAGGCGGCGCCCGTCTCGCGTTCGGCCCACTCCTCGACCTGCGAGGCGAGGATCTCCCCGAGCAGGTAGTTGTGGTAGTAGCAGGGCGCGACGGCCAGGTGGATCTTCGACGCCCACGCGTCGGGCACGGGCCGCAGCGGCCGCGGGATGTCCTGGTAGCGCTCGACCAGATCCCACCAGATGGCGTCGAGGTCGCCCTCGGGATCCGCGTAGAACGCGCGCTCGAAGCGGGTCATGACCTGCACCCACGCGGCGAGGACGAGCAGCCCGCGGCGCAGCGTGGCCGCGTTCGCGGGATGCCGTGCGGCGTCGGCCGGGACGCCGGCGTAGCGCTCGAGGAACGCGGCGTCGCGGGCACGCCGGCCGTGCAGCATCGCCATCGCCTCGGTGGTGAGGATGTGCGCCGGGTCGCGCAGCAGCCACGGCAGATCGACGTCGATCGAGAGCTCGTAGATCGCGTGGCCGAGCTCGTGCAGCGTCGTGTCGAGCCAGCGCACCGTCGGCACGAGGTTGAGCAGGACGCGGATGTCGCCACGGCGGTCGACGTGCATCATGAACGCGTGCTGGTCCTTGCCGGCCCGCGGCCGCACGTCGGAGCGGTCGATCACCCCCGTCACGTCGTGGCCGAGGTCGGCGAAGTAGCGCGTGCTCGCGGCGAGCGCGTCGACGTCGCCGATCACGGGCTCGAGCGGGTCGGGGCCGACGCTCGGCGCGTCCTGCCCGAACACGTCGACCATGTGCCACGGCTGGAACGGCGCGTCGGCCGCGAGCCCGAGCGCGGCACGTCGCTCGGCCTCGATCGCCGCGCGCTCGGCCGCCCACGCGGGCGCGAGCGCCGCGTGCAGGTCGTCGAACAGGCCGTACAGGCGCGCCTCGTCGAGCTCGTCGAGCGCGAGCGCCATCGCGTAGTGGTCGCGGTGGCCGGCGGCACGAGCCGCCTCGTTGCGCAGGCGCGCGAGCTCGCGCAGCCCGGCGGCGACCTCGCGCCCGACGCCGCGCGCGCTCGTCCAGACCGCCTCGCGCTCCGCCGGGTCGACGCTCTCGGCGAGCACGCGGTCGACGGCCGCGGCGTCGAGCTCCGTGCCGTCGATCGCCGCGCGGTAGCGCGAGTGCGCGGCCATCAGCTCGGTCTCGAGCGCCACGATGCGGTCGATCAGCTCCGGCGGGCGCTGGCGCCCGGCGGTGAGCAGCCGCAGCACCTCGGCGCGGCGCTGCTCGAGCGGCGACGCGTCGAGGGCGACCGCGGCGGCCGCCATGCCCGGCTCGGCGAGCGCATGCTCGTACGCCGCGCTGGCAGCCTCGGCCGCGGCCGACGCCGCCTCGGTCGCGTCCAACGACATCTCCCACCAGGCCAGGTTGGCCTCGGTCTCGAGCCGCGCCAGGCGCGCCTCGGCCTCGACCAGCGTCATCGCGCCCGCGGCGGATCGACGTCCTGCCACGGGTTGCGCGTCGACCCGCGCAGCTTGTAGACGCCGTACCCGGCGGCGCCGGCGAGCGCGATCACGCGCGCCGTCTTCGACGCGGCGAGCACGGCCGTGGCCGCGGCGGCCGCGCCGACGTAGAGCAGGGTCTTCTGGTCGGCTTCGGGCATCAGGACGGGCCTCCGACGACGGGGAGCGACAGCTTGCGGCGACCGCGCTCGGCGCGCGGCATGCCCTCGGCGATCCAGGCGTCGACGACGGCGAAGAGCTCGTCGACGAGCTGATCCTGGGGCACGCGCTTGAGCACCTCGCCGTGGGCGTAGATGTGGCCGGCGTCGCGGCCGCCGGCGATGCCGAAGTCGGCGTCGCCCGCCTCGCCCGGGCCGTTCACGGCGCAGCCCATGACGGCGACCTCGAAGTGCTCCTTGTAGCCGCGCAGACGCGTCTCGACGGTCTCGGCGAGCGTGTGCACCTCGACGTTCGTGCGGCCGCACGACGGGCACGAGATCATCTCGGGGCCCATGTGCCGCAGGCCGAGCGCGCGCAGGATGTCATAGGCGACGCGCACCTCCTCGACCGGATCGGTCGACAGCGAGACGCGGATCGTGTCGCCGATGCCCTCCTCGAGCAGCGTGCCGATGCCGATCGAGCTCTTGACGGCGCCCGTCACGAGCGTGCCGGCCTCGGTCACCCCGAGGTGGAGCGGATACGGGACGGTCTCGGACAGGCGGCGGTAGGCGCCGATCATCACCGGCACCGACGTCGACTTGACCGAGATCTTGAAGTCGTGGAAGCCGAGCTGCTCGAGCAGCTCCACCTCCTCCATCGCGGCCTGCACGAGCGCGCCGATCGGATCGGCGGTCGCCGTCCACTTGAGGTGCTCGGGCAGCGAGCCGGAGTTGGCGCCGATGCGCATCGGCGTGCCCGTCTCCTGTGCCTTGGCCACGACCTCCCGCACCTTGTCGGGGCCGCCGATGTTGCCGGGGTTGATGCGCACCGAGGCGACGCCGGCGTCCATCGCGCGCACGGCGAGCGAGGCGTTGAAGTGGATGTCGGCGATGATCGGCACGGGGCTCTCCGCGACGATGCGCGGCAGCGCCTCGACGTCGGGCAGGCCCGGCACGGCGACGCGGACGAGATCGACCCCCGCCTCGTGGAGTCGCGCGATCTGCGCGAGCGTGGCGTCGGCGTCGTGCGTCTTCGTCGTCGTCATCGACTGGACGGCCACGGGCGCGCCGCCGCCGATCAGGACGCCGCCGAGGTTGATCTGCCGTTCGCTTGCCATTGCGCCGAATCCTATCTGCCTACGGGCCGGTGAACCGGCTGATGTCGTTCGAGAGGCCCACGAAGAAGAGCACCATCACCAGCGCGATGCCCACGATGCTGACGCGCTCGATCAGCACGCGCGACAGTGGCCGGCCGTGCCGCAGCTTCTCCGCGAGCGCGACGACGATGTGCCCGCCGTCGAGCGGGAGGAACGGCAGCAGGTTGAAGATCGCCAGCGCGAGCGAGATGACGCCGAGCATCCAGAGGAAGCTCCCGTCCTGCACGCTCTGCTCCGACGCGGCGGTGATGCCCACGATGCTGGAGACCTGCTTGTGCCCGTCGGAGGTGGTGACGATGCGCGTCAGTCCGGTCACCGACTCGCGCGTGACGAACCACGACCAGCGCGCCGAGTCCGCAGCCGCCCTCGGCAGCGACGCGCGGCGCGTGCCGTCGGGCACCTGCCTGAACGTGAAGCCGACGAGCCAGCGCCCGTCGACGTTGCGCGGGGCCACGGGCGTCAGGGTCCGCGTGACGCCGTCCCGCTCGACCGTCAGCGTGACGGGCGCGCCCTGCGCGGTCTGCACGTCGCGGCTGACGAGCTTCCAGTCGCCGTGCACCGACCGGCCGGTGACGGCGGTGATCGTGTCGCCCGGCTTGAGGCCAGCCGCCACCGCCGGCGCGCCCGACACCGCGGCCACCTCGGTGCTCGGCTTCTGCAGCGGCACGCCGTGCCAGAAGAACACGGTCAGGATCACCAGCGCGGCGAGCACGTTCGCGCCCGGGCCGGCGAGGATGATCGCGATGCGCTTCCACACCGGCAGGCGCCAGTAGGCGCGGCGGTCGAGGTCGTCCCGCAGGCGCTCGAGGTTCTTCCGCGTCTCCGTGTAGGTCTTCGGGTGCAGCAGATGCTGGTCGGCGTCGAGCGCGAGCACCGCCCGGTCCGCGGCCGTCTGGCACTCGGCCGGCGAGGCGCCGGCGGCGATCGCCCCGCGCAGCGTCGCCGTGGCGGGGCCGAGCAGGTCGCGCTGCCCCTCGGGACGGCGCAGCTCGATCTCCTCGATCGCGTCCTGGCAGATGATCGCGTCCTCGGGCAGCGGGCGGTTCATGCCGACGATCCGCACGTAGCCGCCGAGCGGGATCATGCCGATGCCGTACTCGGTCTCGCCCCGGCGGAACGAGAGCGCGACGGGCGGGAAGCCGACGAGGAACCGCGTCGCTTTCGCGCCGACGAGCCGCGCCACGGAGAAGTGCCCGGCCTCGTGGATCAGGATCAGCACGAGCAGGCCGATGATCACCTCGACCCAGCTCATGCGACGCCTCCCGCGATGCGCTCCGCCACGCGCGCCCGGGCCGCCGCGTCGGCCGCGCGCACCGCCGCGAGGTCGTCGAGCGGCTGCGAGCCGACGTGGTCGAGAGCGTCCGCGACCGCGGACTCGATGTCGAGGAACCCGATGCGGCTGTCGAGAAACGCGGCCACCGCCTCTTCATTCGCGGCGTTGAGCACCGCCGGCGCAGTGCCGCCGGCCTCACCGGCCTCGATCGCGAGCCGGAGGCACCCGAACGTGTCCAGGTCCGGCGGCTCGAAGTCGAGCGAGAACGGCTCGTCCCAGGCCAGCGGGCGCGCCGGTACGGCCTCGCGGCGCGGGTAGGTGAGCGCGTAGGAGATCGGCACGCGCATGTCGGGGTGGCCGAGGTGCGCGATCAGCGCGCCGTCGCGGAGCCGCGCCATGCCGTGCACGATCGACTGCGGGTGCACGACCACCTCGATCCGCGCGTACGGCAGCCCGAACAGCATGTGCGCCTCGATCACCTCGAGGCCCTTGTTCATCAGCGTCGCCGAGTCGACCGTGATCTTCGCGCCCATCGCCCACGTGGGGTGCGCGAGCGCCTGCGCGACCGTGATCGCGCCGAGCTCGTCGCGGGTGCGGCCGCGGAACGGCCCGCCCGACGCGGTGATCACGAGCGAGCTGAGCTGGTCGCGCGGCGTGTCGCCGAGGCACTGGAGCAGCGCCGAGTGCTCGGAGTCGACCGGCAGCAGCATGCCGCCCCCGACCCGCGCCGCGGCGAGCACGAGGTCGCCGCCGGCCACGAGGCTCTCCTTGTTGGCGAGCGCGAGGTCGATGCCGCGCTCGAGCGCGGCGAGGCTCGCCTCGAGCCCGGCTGCTCCGACGACGGCGTTGAGGACGAGGTCGGCGCCGCTCTCGTCGATCAGGCGCACGAGCGCGTCGGCGCCCGACAGCACGGGTCGGCCGAGCTCGGTCGCGGCGCGCTCGGCTGCGACCGGATCGGCCAGCGCGAGCGCCTCCGCCCCGGTCGCGCGCGCGCCCGCGACGAGCCCGTCGACGTCGGAGCCGGCCGCCAGCGCGACGACCGCGAGATCGTCGTGGGCGGCCGCGACCTCGAGTGCCTGCGTGCCGATCGAACCGGTCGCGCCGAGGATGGCGATGCGCTTCATCGCCCCACATGGTGCCAGCCGCCGCTGAGAGGAGGTGACGGCCGTCCTACAGGTACGTGATCAGCCAGAGGCCGAACAGCGCCATCGGCGCGGTCAGCAGCATCGCGTCGATGCGATCGAGGACGCCGCCATGGCCGGCCAGCAGCGTGCCCGAGTCCTTGACGCCGAGATCGCGCTTGACGAACGACTCGAGCAGGTCGCCGAACGGCCCCGTCAGCGCGACGATCAGGCCGAGGACCAGGCCGTCGACGGTGCCGACGATGTCCTGCCCGTAGAGCGCCCACCAGACCACGAGGGTGCCCACGACCACACCGGCGACGAAGCCCTCGACCGACTTGCCCGGCGAGATCGCCGGCGCGAGCTTGCGCCGGCCGATCAGCCGGCCGATCGCGTAGGCGCCGATGTCGGAGGCCCAGGTGCCGAGCAGGACGGCGAGCACCAGCGTGAACGAGCTGTCGCGCAGCACCACGACGGCGCCGAGCCCGACGCCGATCCAGGCGACGCCGAAGACGGTCACGGCCATGCTCGTCAGCGACGAGCGGTCCTCGTGCGGCGCGGCGGCGGCGAGGATGAACGTCAGCAGCACGACGGGGCCGAGCACGAGCACCATCCCCTCCACGCCGCGCAGGTGCGCGGCCAGGACCTCCGCCGCGACGCCGATGTAGCCGGCGAGCAGCACGGGCCGGTGGTCCCGCGCGATCGTCCACAGCTCGTGCGCGGCGAGCACGCCCGCCACGACGCCGAGCGCCACCAGCCACCAATCGCCGAACCACAGCGCCGCGATCGCGATCGGCAGCAGGATCGCCGCGACGAGGATGCGGCTCGCGAGGTTCCCCATCGTCAGCGCGCGCTCCGCGTGCGGGTCAACGACCGCAGAAGCGGCGGCGCCGCGTCGCGAACTCGCTGACGGCCTGCTGGAGCTGCTCGCCGCCGAAGTCGGGCCAGAGCACGTCGGGGAAGCAGTACTCCGCGTACGCCGCGTGCCAGAGCAGGAAGTTCGACACGCGCTGCTCGCCGGAGGTGCGGATCACGAGATCGGGGTCGGGCACCTCGGCGGCGGCGAGGCGCGTGCGGATCGCCGTCTCGTCGATCTCGTCGGGCCGGAGGCCGTCCTCGACGATGCGCCGGCAGGCGTCGACGATCTCGGCGCGCCCGCCGTAGTCGAACGCGACGAACAGGTCGAGGCGCTCGTTGTCCCGCGTGCGCTCCTCCATGTCGGTCATCAGCGTCAGCAGCCGTCCCGACAGGCGGTCGCGGCGGCCGATGAAGCGGATGCGGACGCCCTGGCGGTGGAGGTCCATGAACTCGCGCTGGATCGTGCGCGCGAAGAGGTCCATCAGGCCGCTCACCTCGTCCTCGGGCCGCGTCCAGTTCTCGGTCGAGAAGGCGTAGACGGTGAGCGCGCGGATGCCGAGGTCGGGCGCGGCCTCGACGGTGCGGCGCAGGGCGCGCACGCCGGCGTGGTGGCCGCTCAGCGTCGGCAGGCCGCGCTGCCGAGCCCAGCGCGAGTTGCCGTCCATGATGATCGCGACGGAGGTCGCGGTGGACGGCTCCCGCGGCGCCGTGTCGGCGCGGCGGATGCCCTTGATGCGGTCGAGGATGGCCATGGAGCGCTGGCGGCGGGGGCCGCGGGTCCCCGAAGCGTACCGTTTGGCGCCGGCGGGTGCCGGCGTCAGACCTCCATCACGTCGGCTTCGCGCTGCTTGAGCGCGGCGTCGATCTGCCCGACGTGGTCGTCCGTGATCTTCTGCACCTTCTCCTCGGCGCGATGGATCTCGTCCTTGCCGACCTCGCTCTCGAGCGCGTGCAGGTCGCTCATCACGTCGCGCCGGATGTTGCGGATCGCGATGCGACCCTCCTCGGCGAGCGTGCGCACGACCTTCACGAGCTCCTTGCGCCGCTCCTCGGTCAGCTGCGGGATCGCGAGGCGGATCACCTTGCCGTCGTTGGAGGGGTTGATGCCGAGGTCGCTCTCGTTGATCGCCTTCTCGATGTCGCCGAGCGCGTTCGCGTCGTAGGGCTGGATCAGCAGCGAGCGCGGGTCGGGGGCCGAGACGCCGGCCATCTGGCTGAGCGGCGTGGGTGTGCCGTAGTACTCGACGACGATGCGCTCGAGGAGCTGCGGCGTCGCGCGGCCCGTGCGGACCGTGTTGAACTCATGGCGCGTCGCCTCGACGGACTTCGCCATCCGCTCCTTCGCCTCGTTCACCAGATCGTCGACCACGTCGGACCTCCTCGTTGGGGGAGAGTGTGCCACACCGGGGACATCGCCCCGCCGCGCGGCTAGACGGACTGCGGATCCACGTCGACGACGACGCGGGCGCCGGCCGCACGGAGCGTGGCGTGGCGGTCGTCGAGCACCGCGTGCACCGCGCCGGCCGCGTGCTCGGCCCGCTGCGTGCGCAGCAGGAGGTGCGCGCGGTGGCGGTCGCGCAGGCGGATCAGCGGCGCCGGCCCGAGCACGTCGTCCTCGGGGAGCATGCGCTCGAGCGCGGCGGCGAGGCCCTCGAGGAACGCCATCGGCGCGTCGGCGTGCGGGGCGTCGACCAGCACCCGGATCAGGCGGCTGAAGGGCGGGTAGCGCAGGGCCTCGCGTCGGGTCAGCTCGCCGTCGAGGAACTCGTCCACCGCGTGGCGCGCGGCGAGCCGCACGACGCGCTGCCCGGGGTCCCACGTCTGCAGCAGCACGCGCCCGCCGGAGCCCTCGCGTCCGGCCCGTCCGGCGAGCTGGGCGAGCAGCGCGAACGACCGCTCCTCCGCGCGGAAGTCGGGCAGCGCCAGGCCGAGATCGGCGTCGATCGCGGCGGCGAGGCGCACGTCGGGGAAGTCGTGCCCCTTGGCGACGATCTGCGTGCCCACGAGCACCGCCCGGTCGGTGGCCGCGAACGTCGCGAGCACCTCCTCGAGCGCGCCGACGCGTGCCGCGATGTCCCCGTCGAGCCGCAGCACCGTCAGGCCGGGGAAGCGCTCCGCCACCTCCGATTCGAGCCGCTCCGTGCCCGCGCCGATCCGGGTGATGTCCACGGCGCCGCAGTGCGGGCAGGTCGTCGGCGCGGGTTCGCCGTGGCCGCAGTGATGGCACACGAGCCGCGGCGGCTGCTGGTGCAGCACGAGCGAGACGTCGCACGAGGGACAGCCGAAGCCGCGGCCGCACGCCCGGCAGTGCAGCGCCAGCGCCGCGCCGCGGCGGTTGAGCAGGATCATCGCGCGGCCGCCATCGCGCTCGATGTCGCCGAGCGCCGCGGCGAGCGGCCTCGACAGCGGGTAGTGCCCGTCCCGCGCGAGGTCGACGAGCTCGACGGGCGGCAGGCGCCCGCCGACGCGCTCGGTCAGGCGGACGTGCTCCAGCGCCTTCCAGGCTTCGGGCCGCGGCGTCGCCGATGCGAACACGACGGCGGCGCCGGCGGCGCGGCCGCGCATCAGCGCGACGGCGCGGGCGTCGTAGCGGGGATCGGACTCCTGCTTGTAGGCGACTTCGTGCTCCTCGTCGACGACGATCAGGCCGAGGTCGCGCATCGGCGCGAGGATCGCCGAGCGCGCGCCGACGAGCACGCGCGCCTCCCCCGCCTCGAGCCGCTGCCACACCCGCGCGCGCTCGCCCTTGGCGAGACCCGAGTGGAGCACCTCGACGAGGCTGCCGAAGCGCCGCCGCACGCGCGCCGCGGTCTGCGGCGCGAGCGCGATCTCGGGCACGAGGAGGATCACGCCCCGCCCCTGCGCGAGCGCGTGCGCGGCCGCGCGCAGGAAGACCTCCGTCTTGCCGGATCCCGTGACGCCGTGGAGCAGCAGCTCGCGCGCCTCGCCCCCGTCGATCGCCGCCTCGAGCCGCGCGATCGCCGCGCGCTGCTCGTCGGTCGCCGCGAGCGCCGCCTCGAGGTCGGGCGCCGGCGCGTCGATCTCGATCAGGCGACCATCGGCCAGCAGCTTGCGCACGGCGCCGGGTGCGGCGCCCGCGCGCGCGGCGACGTCGCTGAGCGGTCCGGGCGCATCCCGTGCGGCGGCGATGATCGCCGTCTGGCGCGACCCGCGCGCCTCGGCGCCGTCGGCGGCCGCGAGCCACGGGTCGGGCGGCGGCGGCGTGCCGACGGGGGGCAGCACCAGCTTGAGCGCCCGCGCCGCAGGACTCGCGTAGCGGTCGGCGATGCGCAGCGCCAGGTCGACGAGGTCGGCCGGAACGCGCGCGCCGGTGTCAGCGGCGGGCTTGAGCGTGACACCGGCGGGGATGTCGGCTGCGGCCGCCGCGCGCACCACGACGCCCTGCTCGCGGCGCCGGCCGAGCGGGATGTCGACCACCGCGCCCACGGGCAGGTCGCCCGCGTACGTCAGCGGCCCCTTCAGCCCGCGCGTCGTGACGAGCGGGACGACGACGACCGCGTCAGAGCGCTGCGAGGAGCTCGTCGACCTTGTCGGTGCGCTCCCAGGTGAATTGATCGCGTCCGAAGTGGCCATAGGCAGCAGTCGGACGATAGACCGGGCGGCGCAGGTCGAGCTGTTCGAGGATGGCGGCGGGGCGCAGGTCGAAGACCTTGCGGACGGCCGCGGCGATCGCGTTCTCGTCCTTCGTCGCCGTGCCGAACGTCTCGACCATCACGGACACCGGGTGCGCGACGCCGATCGCGTAGGCGACCTGCACCTCGCAGCGCTCGGCGAGGCCCGCCGCGACGATGTTCTTGGCGACCCAGCGGGCGGCGTACGCGGCCGAGCGGTCGACCTTCGACGGGTCCTTGCCCGAGAACGCGCCGCCGCCGTGGCGGCCCATGCCGCCGTAGGTGTCGACGATGATCTTGCGGCCGGTCAGGCCGCAGTCGCCCATCGGGCCGCCGATCACGAAGCGCCCGGTCGGGTTGACGAGCAGGAAGTCGCCGTCGAGCTGGCCCGGACCGGCGAGGTCTTGGGGCAGCAGGCCCGCGACCACGTGCGTGGCGAGGTCGGCCTTGATCTGCTCCTGCGTGACGTCGTCGGCGTGCTGCGTGGAGATCAGGACGCGTTCGATGCCGACGGGGCGCAGGTGCCCGCCGTCCTCGGCGTACTCGATCGTCACCTGCGTCTTGCCGTCGGGACGCAGGTACGGGAGCGTGCCGTCCTTGCGGACCTCGGAGAGGCGATGCGAGAGCCGGTGCGCCAGCTGGATCGGCAGCGGCATCAGCTCGGGGGTCTCGGTGCAGGCGTAGCCGAACATCATGCCCTGGTCGCCCGCGCCGACCTCGTCGGCGTTGCTGCCGTCCACGCCCTGCGCGATGTCGGGCGACTGGCGGTCGAGCGCGACCATCACGTTGCAGGTGTTGCAGTCGAAGCCCTTCAGCGCGTCGTCGTAGCCGATGTCGCGCACCGTGCCGCGCGCGAGCTCGGGTATGTCGATGCGGGCCGACGTCGTGATCTCGCCGGCGACGAGCACGAGGCCGGTGGTGACGAGCGTCTCGCAGGCGACGCGCGCCGCCGGATCCTGCTCGAGCACGGCGTCGAGGACCGTGTCGGAGATCTGGTCCGCGATCTTGTCGGGGTGCCCTTCGGTGACGGACTCCGAGGTGAAGAGAATCGAGTGTTCCTGCGCCACGCTGCGCTCCTATCGCGGCCGCACCGTGAAGATGCAGCGGATTATCACGCGCATGCTACAGCCCGCGCCCGTGCGACGACGCAGATGCCGCGGCCTCAGCCGATCGAGATGAAGAGGTCCGCACCGTCGGGCGTGCCCCACGCGATCACGCCGTTGACGGCGTCGGCGCCGGACGGGATCGGCTTCCCCATCGTCTGCGCCTGCGCGCGCAGCGCCGCCGCGTTCACGTAGGCGATGCCGGTGACGTCGGCCGGGACGCCGGCGCGGTCGAGGATCGCGCGGTACGCGTCGGCGTCGGCGATCGACGCGCTCGGCGCCGTCGCGGCCTTGGGCAGCGTGCCGATGGCGATCGTGCCGCCGTTCTGCGTGAGCGAGATCGGCGGCATCGCCGCGCCATCCCCACCCGCGCGCGGCGCCGGCACGGCGCTGCGCGCCGCGACCAGCGCGTTCGAGAGGATCATGTTCGCGCCCTTCGGGTCCTGCGGGCGGGTCAGCAGCGCAGCGCCCGGATCGGCCCCGCCCTGCGCGAAGACGGCGTGCTCGCCGGCGAGCGCGGTGCCGAGGCCGTCGAGCGTGACGCCAGTGGCCTTCTCCGCCGCGGCGACCGCAGCGGCGACCTGCGGATCCTGGTCCTGCGCGGCGCGCACGGCGGCCACGAGCGTGGGGCCGAGGTCGCGGAAGGCCGCGAAGCCGATCGCGTCGGCCGGGACCTGCGCGAGGATCGCGGGCGCGTAGGCCGCGGGCAGGCGGGCTCCGAGCTTCTGCAG
>JBPCSR010000055.1:0-8780 GCA_051006935.1 Gaiellales bacterium | reverse complement strand
GGGAGCGCTGGCGGAGAGCGCCCCCGCGAGCATGACCCGGGACCAGGTGCGCGAGGAGCTCGCCGGCGTGCTGTGCCGCTGCACCGGGTACGAAGGGGCGGTGCGCGCCACCGTCCGATATCTCGAGGCGCGAGGAGTCGCGATCGATGGCTAGGGCCGCAGAGCACGAGGTCGTCCGCGCCGGCGCGTCGCTGATCGGGTCGCCCGAGCTGCGGAAGGAGGATGCGCGGCTGTTGCGCGGCGACGGCGCGTTCGCCGACGACTTCCATCCGTTCCGCGCACTGCACATGGCCGTCGGGCGCTGCCCGTTCCCGCGGGCGCGCATCGTGGACGTCGACGTCGCGGCCGCGCGGGATCTGCCCGGCGTCGCGGACGTGCTGGTCGGCGCCGACGTCGCGGCCCGTAGCCAGCCGCTGACCGTCCTGCGACCCGTGCCCGGCGCCCCGCCGCTGCCGTACTTCGCGATGGCCGGCGACGTCGCGCTGTACGAGGGGCAGCCGGTCGTCACCGTCGTCGCCGAGTCGCGGCACGTGGCCGAGGACGCGATCGCGCTCGTGCGCATCGACTACGAGCCGCTCCCTCACGTGACCGACACGATCGGGGCGCTCGACGCCGACGCGCCGTGCCTGCACCCGTCGGTCCTCGACACGAACGTCCTCGCCGAGAACCTCGGCGGCGACGGCGATCCCGATGCGGCCATCGAGCGAGCCGACCTCGTGCTCGAAGAGCGGTTCCGCATCGGGCGGGTGACGCCGCTGCCGATGGAGGGGCGGGCGATCGTCGCCGACTGGAGCGCCGGAAGGGGCGAGCTCTCCGTGCGGCTGTCGACGCAGACGCCGCATCTGGCGCGCACGCAGATCGCCGAGTGCCTGGGGCTCAGGGAGTCCGCCGTCGACGTCGTCGCCTCCGACGTCGGTGGCGGGTTCGGCCAGAAGCTCGGCATCTTCCCGGAGGAGGTGCTCGCATCGCTGCACGCGATCCGCACGCATCAGCCGGTCAAGTGGGTGGAGGATCGTCTCGAGCACTTCCGCACGTCCACCCACGGGCGCGAGAGCGTGCACGACGTGCGCATCGGCGTCGCGGCCGACGGGACGATCCTCGGCATGGAGGACGTCTACTACACCGACCTCGGCGCCTACAACTCGTCGTTCGGCTCTGCGCAGCTCACGAGCATCACCTTCCCGGGGCCGTACCGCGTGCGCGACGTGCGAACCACGCGCCGCGTGACGATCACCAACAAGACGCCGATCGGCGCGTACCGCGGCTACGGGCAGCCGGAGTCGAACTTCGTCCGCGAGGTGCTGCTCGATCGCATCGCCCGACGGCTCGACATCGATCCGCTCGACCTGCGGCTGCGCAACATGCTCGGGCCCGACGAGCTGCCGTGGACGAATCCCGCCGGATCGATCTACGACAGCGGCGACTACCCTCGCTGCCTCCTGCTCGCGGCAGAGCGCATCGGGTACGCCGCCGCGCGTGAGGCGGGTCGCGCACCGCGGGCGTCGGATGGGCGCATCGTCGGCGTGGGGCTGTCGTCGTTCGTCGAGCGCACTGGCTATCCGAGCGCCCGCTTCCTCGCGGCCCGTGGATCGCAGTTCGGCGCGCACGAGAGCGTGACGCTGCGCGCCAACCGGAGCGGCGGCATCGACCTGTACACCGGCGTCTCCACGTTCGGGCAGGGATCCGAGACGGCGTTCGCGCAGGTTTGCGCCGAGTTCCTCGGCGTCCGCTACGACGATGTCGCAGTGCACGCGGGTGACACTTCCGCCTCGCCGCTGAACACCGGCGGGTTCGCCTCGCGCACGCTGATTGCGGCCGCTGGCGCGATCGAGGAGGCTGCGGTCGAACTGCGCGGCAAGATCCTGCGGATCGCGGCGCATATGCTCGACGTCGCCGATCCCGACTCGCTGACGATCATCAACAGCCGGGTCTGCGCGCTCGACGATCCCACGATCGCGGTGCCGTTCGCGGACGTCTGCGTCCGGGCCATCATCGGCCAGGGACTCCCCGAGGGCGAGGCGCCCGGCCTCGAGGCCACCGCGTACTCCGATCCCCGCGGTGCCGCATTCGGCTTCGGCACCGCCGCCGCGCGGGTCGCGGTCGATCCGGAGACCGGCGAGTTCGACGTCGAGCAGTTCGTCATGGTGCACGACAGCGGCACGCCGGTGAACCCCCGCATCATCGAGGGGCAGGTCCGCGGTGCGCTCGCGCAGGGAATCGGCGCGACGATGATGGAGGAGCTGCTGTACGACTCGCAGACGGGACAGCTCCTGAACGGGTCGATGCTCGACTACTTCGCCCCGACGGCCGCGGACCTCCCGCCGATCGAGCTCCTCCATACGACCGTGCCGTCGCCGGTCACCACGTTCGGCGTGCGCGGCGTCGGCGAGGCCGGCACCGTCCCTCCGGGCGCCGCCATCGCCAACGCCGTCTGCGACGCGCTCGCGGATCACGGCGTGGAGATCCGCGAGCTGCCTATCACCCCTGAGCGCGTGTGGCGCGCGATGCATCCGATGTCTGCCGAGGGAGGCCGGGAATGAACGTGGAGGAGTCGTTCGTCGTCGATCAGCCGCGAGCCGCGCTCTGGGCCTTCGTGCAGGACGTCGAGCGCGTGGCCCGGTGCCTGCCCGGCGTCGAGGACGTCGTCGCGAGCGGCCCCGACGACCTGACGATGCTGGTCACGCAGAAGCTCGGCCCGTTCTCCGCGACGTTCGACACCAAGATGCACATCGAGGAGCGCGTCGACGGGGAGGCCATCCGCTTCACGGCGGTTGGGCAGACGGTGCGCGGCGCCTCCGGGAACCTGCGCGCGGCGAACGTCGTCCGCCTCGAGGACGACGGCGCCGCCACGCGCGTCGTGATCGAAGCGGAGCTGGCGCTCGGCGGCATGCTGGGCGCGGTCGGCCAGAAGGTCGTCGCCAAGCAGGCCGCAAAGGTCACGCGCCAGTTCGCCGAGAACCTCAACGCCGAAGTCACCGGGCCAGGAGCGTGAATCCATGAGCGAGCACGAGATGATCATCGCCGCGGCGGGACTGCCCGCAGACCGCGAGTTCTCGGAGGAGTTCCTGCGGCTGCGGGAGCTGGGACTCGAGTGGATTGAGACCTACTACGACCGCGACCACATGCGGCGGGCCGCGGACTGGGTGCTGCACCTCGATCCGGACGCATCCGAGCCCCTGATCTTCGCCGCCATGACGCACGACCTGGAGCGCTCGGTGCCCGGCGGCCCCGTGCTCGACAAGGTCAACATGCGCTGGGACGACGTCGAGTACAACACCGCCCACTGCGAGCGATCCGTCGAGGTCGTCAGCCGGTGGCTCGCCGACCACGACGCCGCGGAGGACTTCATCGAGGGCATCAGGGTGCCCATCCGCGAGCACGAGTTCGGCGGATCCCCGATCGGCGACGTCATGCAGGCAGCCGATTCGATCTCGTTCCTCGAGTGCAACGGGCCGCTCGTCGCCAACTGGGTGCTGAACGGCGACTGCAGCCTCGAGAAGGGACACGAGAAGCTCCACTGGATGCGGGATCGCGTGCGCCTGGAGCGCGCGCGCCCGATCGCCGCGGCGCAGTGCGCTGCGGTGCTCGCTGAGGTGGACCGACGTCTCGCGGAGGCGCGCGACTAGGGACGGGACGCCACCACCACGCGGGCCGCGTCGCGCGTCACCCGCAGGACAACCACGGAGTCGGACCGATTTCCGACGCGCGTTCGCAGGAGACGGGCGCGACGAGCGGTCGAGGAGGAGAACATGGCAGCTGCACCGGGGTTCCAGAGTCCGTTCGACGTCGAGACGCCGCAAGGCGCCGACGGCTGGGAGCGTCTGTATCCGTACTACGCGCTGTTCAGCGAGGACCGGCGTGCGACGGAGGAATCGAAGTTCTGGTTCCACGACTCCATGCACTACCCGGAGCCGATGTACCCGTTCGACCTGCTGATGCCCGAGAACACGTGGGTCGTGCTGAACCAGAACACGACGAAGGTGTTCGTCGTCCCGTCAGCGCTCGGGCTCGAGCACCGCGTGGTCAACGGATACGTCTACGTGAGCCCGACGATGATCGACGATGCGACCGAGATCGAGCGACGGGCCGCGCACTTCACCGAGCGCGCGGGCTTCTACTTCGAGCACTGGGACGACCTGTACGACCGGTGGGAGAAGAAGGCCGATGACTGCCGCGTCCGCCTCGAGCGGATCGCGTTTCCGGCGCTTCCCGAGATCGAGGCGATGGAGGCCGTCACCGAGGGCAGGGAGCTCACCAGCGGGTATCAGCTGCTGCAGAGCTACCACGAGCTGATCATGAACTTCGCCGAGATGGCCTACCTGCACTTCGAGATGCTGGGCCTTGGGTACGGCGCCTACATGACGTTCCGCGAGCTCTGCCAGCGGCTGTTCCCCGGCATCACGGATCAGACCGTGGCGCGCATGGTGGCCGGGCTCGACATCCTCATGTTCCGGCCGGATGACGAACTCAAGAAGCTCGCGCGCCTCGGCGTCGACCTCGGCCTCGCTGAGTGCCTGCGCATGGCGGCGCCTGCCGCGGAGGTGCTCGACGCCGTGCAGGGCGCCGCGGGCGGAGACGAGTGGCTGGCGGCGCTCGAGGCCGCCAAGGATCCGTGGTTCTGGTTCTCGAACGGCGCTGGGCTCACGCACGTGGACCGCGCCTGGATCGACGATCTCGACGCGCCGTTCCGCGCGATCCGGACGTACGTCGAGAAGATCGAGGCGGGCGAGTCGATCGAGCGCCCGCTCGACGAGGTGCAGTCCGAGCGCGAGCGGATCACGTTGGAGTACCGTGAGCTGCTCGCGGCCGACGAGGACCGCGCCGCCTTCCACGGGCTCGTGCAGCTCGCGCGCACGGTGTATCCGTTCGTCGAGAACCACAACTTCTACTGCGAGCATCAGCACTACACGCGGTTCTGGAACAAGGTCCGGGAACTCGGCGCGTTCTTCGCCGAACGCGGCTTCTTCGAGGACCCCGAGGACATCTTCTACCTGCAGCGGCACGAGGTGCACCCGGCTCTCGCCGACCTGCTCACCGGCTGGGCGACCGAGATGCCCGACCGGCGGGCCCACTGGCACCGCGAGATCCGCGAGCGTCGGAAGCTCATGGAGGCCCTGCGCGCGTGGTCGCCGCCGCCTGCGCTCGGAGTGGCGCCCGAGCAGATCAGCGATCCCTTCACGGTGATGCTGTGGGGGATCACCGACGAGACGGTGGCCCGCTGGCAGACGGCCGGCTCCGACACGTCCGGGGAGATCCTCGGCATCGCTGCGTCGCCTGGCGTCGTGGAGGGCGTGGCTCGCGTGATCTTCTCGCCCGCCGAGCTCGGCGACGTGCTCGACGGCGAGATCCTCGTCTGCCCGATCACCGCACCGAGCTGGGCGCCGGCGTTCGGACGCATCAAGGCCGCGGTCTCCGATATCGGCGGGATCATGGCGCACGCCGCGATCGTGTCTCGCGAATACGGTCTGCCGGCCGTGGTCGGCACCGGCTTCGGCACGAAGCTGATCACGACCGGACAGCGCATCCGCGTCGACGGCACCGCGGGCGTGGTGACGATCCTCGACGAGGGATCGGCGTAGCGCTCGGGAGGGTCGGAAATCCGCAGGGTTCCTGATCCGACCGTTGCCCGCAGGCGGTCACGAGGCGGGGAATCGCCTAGCGCGCAGCCGTGGCACGGTCAGTGACGTCCGACTTCGCCCCGTCCCGCTGCTGCCGGCCCGCGCGCCGCACCCGCAGCGCCGTCTGCGATAGTACGCCGACGCCGGATGCGGGAGCCACCCGTCGCCGCCGTCATCCACGACCTCCGGGAGGGGCCGCATGGCGACTGCAGCGAACAACGGGGAGAAGAAGCCGTTCGGCCAGGTGATCGTGCGGCGCGTGGCGATCACGATCGCGCTGCTCGCGCTGATGCTGATCCCGATGATCGCGCTGCTCGTGATCACGCGCCAGCCCGCCACCACGTACGCGGCGATGGCGGCGATGATCGGCATCCTGGCGGTGCTCGCCGGCAGCACCCGGCTCGGCGTGATCACCGTGATCGTCACGGCGCTGCTCGCGCCGATCGCGATCCTCGCCGGCCTGACGCCGTTCACCGGGGCGGTCCTGATGGGGCTGATGGCGCTGGTGGTGGGGCGCATGTCGATCTTCGGCCTGCACCGCGCCGTGCTGCTCGTCCCGATCTTCATGGCGTGGCTGATCATCTCGCCCGTGCCGTGGCTGCCGCTGAACGCGCTGGATCGCATCAACGCGCTGATGGCGAAGCACGGCACATCCCTCGCCGACGTGCTGGACCGCATGCACCCGCCTGCGCACGCCGAGACGACGACCGGGCCGCTCAAGCGGATCGTCGGGCACGCGCTGATGGAGCAGCGATTCGATCAGCATTACCTGATCTGGATCGCCGTCACGTTCCTCGTCGGAGGGCTCGTCCCGGTCGTGGTCCTGGCGCTCGCGATGCGGAGGTTCCCGCTGCCGAAGGCGGCACCGACCACGCACACGCGTCAGGAGGCGGTGCCGTACACGATCACGATCGCGGTGCTCACCGCGGTCGCGACGTACTGGTGCCTCGACCATCCGAAGATGACGGCAGGGGCGTTCATCATCGCCACGATCCTCGTCCTCACCCAGGTCGGTGGCGAGATCAAGTGGCGGCTCACCATCGAGCGCGTGATCGGCACGATCGTCGGCGCGCTCGTGTTCGGCCTTGCCGTGCAGGCGATCGGCGGCACCTCGTACACGGAGGTGCTCGGCATGCCCTTCCCGGTCGGGATGTACGGCATCGGCCTGCTCTTCGGCGCGCTCGCGATCCTTGCGAAGTTCAGTCCGAGGCTCTGGATCTACTACGTGCTGATCGTGCCCGCCGCGGCCGCGCTGAACGCGTTCTCCTTGCACGAGGCGTCGAACTTCGGCGAGCAGCGGGCCGTGGACAACGTCGTCGGGGCCGTGCTCGTGATCGCCGCTGCGCTGATCACGCTCGGTGCGAGCCGCCTCGCGGGCGAGCGCGGATCGGGCGATCCGCCGCCGATGTCGTCGGGCGCGTCCCCGGCGTGAGCGATCGCGGAGCCCTCCTCGCGAGCGAGGAGATCGCGACGTCGCTCGAGGGCGCCCGGGCCCACCGCATTCGGTACGCGTCGATGGACGTGAACGGCGTCGCCACGGAGTCGACCGGGCTCGTGATCGCTCCAGCTGCCCCCGGATCCGACCGCCCCGTGCTCACCTGGACGCACGGCACGACCGGCATCGGCGACGCAGGGTGCCCGTCGGCGCAGCCCGACCCCGCGCGGGAGCTCATCACGTACTACGACATCCACGGCTCGGCCATCGACTACGGCGTGCCGCATCTGCAGGCCTTCATCGACGACGGCTGGGTCGTGTGCGCGACGGACTACCAGGGGCAGGGCACGCCCGGGGTCCACCAGTACAGCGTGAACCGCACGAACGGCCGGGACGGGCTGTACATCGTCCACGCGGCGCGTGCGCTCGACGTCGGCGCGGGCACCCACGTGGCCGGAGCGGGCTGGTCCCAGGGCGGCGCCGCCATCGCGGCCCTCACCGAGCTCGACGCCGACGAGTACGGCGACCTCGGGGTCTTCGCGGCGGTCGCCTTCTCGCCGGGCGTGACGGGTGCTGCGCTCGCGTCGGGGTCGGGCGCGGCGATGGGGAACCCGAGCGCGCCGATCGACGCGCACGCGTTCATGGTGATCGCCGGGCTCGCCGCGGCGTACCCGGGCACGCTCGCGCTCGACGACCTTCTGACGCCGCTCGGCATCGAGATCGCCACGACGACGTACGACGAGCTCGCCGTCCACCACCTCAACGACGTGCTGGCGCGGGCCTTCCACCACGACGGTCCGATCCTGCGGCCGGATCCCCGCAACCTGGGGGCGTGGAAGGACGCGATCCTGCACTCGACGGCGGGCCAGCGGAGGCCCGTCTGCCCGGTGCTGATCTGCGAGGACCTCGCGAATCCGGAGGGCCGGTTCCCGTGCCCGCTGCCGTGGCAGGACGCCTACGCCGAGATGGTCAAGGGGCACGGCGGCGAGGTCGAGGTGCGCACGTACCCCGATGACGACCACTTCTCGCTCTGCCGCACGGCCATGCCGGAGGCCAAGGCGTGGCTCGAGTCGAAGCGACCGCCGGCGTAGCCGGACTGCTCGGCGACTGCTGCCGGGCGGGCTCGCCCGGTCGGAGCTGATCGCCACCCGGAGGCGCCATCGGCGGCGCCCCGGGGTGGCCGTGCGTCAGCTCGCGGGCGCGACGGCCACGGGCGCCGACTCGAGCGCCTCGACGTCACGCACGAGCGCGGCGAGCTGTTCGGAGTCGGGCGGGGCCTCGCCGATCGAGCCGATGTGCTCGGCGAGCCGCCGACCGGCCTTCCAGAGGCCGCCGCGCGCGACGTCCTCGTCCGTGCCGCGGTGCTCGAAGCAGGCGTAGCGGAACTCGAGCGTCGGGTGCTCCTCGCTCGTCGGCGCGATGTCGCCCTCGAGCGAGTGCGCCGACGGGAACGAGAAGACCGCCTCGGCCTCCTCGGACTGCGTGCTCCCCGACTGCGGCTCCCTGCCGGCCTCGAGCGTGATCCACGCGCCCGCCTGCGCGCGGCGGCGGCGCTCCTCGTAGCCGATCGGCAGATGCTCGCCGCCGACGACGATCTCGTCGACGCCGCCGGTCGTCACCCGCGCGTGCCTGACGTACGCCGCGACGTCGTCGGACGGGCCGGTGACGGACAGGTGATTGCGGACGTTGTGGTCGCCCCCGATGACCATGTGCGCGAAGGCGCGCAG